>JAYTHT010000378.1:0-4087 GCA_043732365.1 Novosphingobium sp.
GGATACGATCTTGGCCCGGGCTTGATCGCAGGACTGGAAACCGCGCGCCCGCTCGATGAAGGCCAGCGCCAGATTCACCAGTCCGAATTGGGCGGTGCCGCACTCTGGCTATGCGCCGAGCCGGGCGATGATCCGGCACAAGCCGTGCACCTGGCCGACATCATCGCCGCAGGCATCGCCGCATGAGCCGTCGCCCGATTGCCTTTTCCTGCGGGCCAGACACGCTGTCCGGCATGCTCGATTGCGCGGATGCGCATGGCATGACCGGTCTGCTGATCGTTTCGGGCGGCAACGAAATCCGCGCCGGCGCTTTTGCCGGAATGGCGCAGCTGGCGGCACGGTTGGCGCAAGAGGCGGGCGTGCCGGTGTTCCGCTACGACCGGCGCGGAATTGGCGACAGCCAGGGCGAAAACACCGGCTGGCGCGCTTCGCACGACGATATGTCCGCCGCACTGGTCGCTTTTCGCACTGCGCTGCCGGGGATGCGGCGCGTCGTTGGATTTGGCGTATGCGATGCGGCAAGTGCGCTGATGCTGCATGGCGCGGCACTCGACGGGCTCGTCCTGGTGAATCCATGGACGTACGACACTGACGACGATGTCCGCCATAGCCCCGGGGCATTGCGCCGACGCTATCTGGCCAAACTGGCCGATCCGCGCGCGCTGTGGCGATTGCTCAGCGGCAAAGTCGATCTGGGCAAATTGCGGCGCGGGCTTGGCGCGGCGACTCAACGGCACATAGCCCCGTCGTCCATCGCCGATTTGCTCCAGTCAAACCTGGCGCACTTTTCCGGCCCGGTCGCGTTGCTGGTGGCGGCAGGCGACCGCGTCGGCCAACGCTTCCTGGCGCTATGGCCAAACGACGATGCGCGCTTGCAAATCAATCCGGGCAGCAGTCACAACTTTGGCGAAGACGCGCACAGCGCCGACTGGCTCTATGCGCGCCTGATCGAGGCCACCGCCTCACGCCATTAATACGCCGCTGCGACGTATTTACTGTGCGCCAGGAACCGTTCGGCATCGAGCGCAGCCATGCATCCCGTGCCCGCTGCAGTGACCGCCTGGCGATATGTGTGGTCCATCACGTCGCCGCACGCAAACACGCCCGGAATCGCGGTTTTCGGTGTGCCGGGCTCGACCACGATATAGCCCCCCGCATCGAGTTCCAGCTGGTCCTTGAACAGTGCCGTCGCGGGCGCATGGCCGATTGCGACAAAGGCGCCATCGGTCGCGATTTCGCTCGCCGCGCCGGTCACGGTGTCGATCAGCGCAACCCCGGTCAGCCCGCCACCCGGACGGTTGTCGCCAACAAACCGCTCAACCGCCTTGTTCCACACGACGCTGATCCTGGGATTGGCAAACAGCCGGTCTTGCAGGATTTTTTCCGCACGCAAACTGTCGCGGCGATGGATCAGCACGACTTGCGTCGCATGATTGGTCAGGTACAGCGCTTCTTCGACTGCGGTGTTGCCCCCGCCGATCACGACGACCTTTTTGCCGCGAAAGAAAAACCCGTCGCATGTCGCACAGGCCGAAACGCCTTTGCCCGACATTTCCTGTTCGCCCGGCACGCCCAGCCAGCGCGCCTGTGCGCCCGTTGCGATCACCAGCACATCGCCTTCGTATGTGTCGCCGCTGTCGCCGGTCGCGCGAAACGGTGATCCGGTGAGTGACACATCGGTGATCGTGTCCCACAGCATGCGGGTGCCGACATGTTCGGCTTGCGCCTGCATTTCTTCCATCAACCACGGGCCCTGAATCACGTCGCGAAACCCGGGGTAGTTTTCGACATCGGTGGTGATCGTCAATTGCCCGCCCGGTTGCAGGCCCTGCACGACGATCGGCTCCATCCCGGCGCGCGCGCCATAGATCGCGGCGCTAAGCCCGGCCGGGCCCGAACCGAGTATCAGCATGCGGGTCTTGTGCGTGGTAGCCATGAATTCCTCCGTTACACCCGCGAGATAGGTGCGAAGGCCCCAGAGTCAATTGATCTCAGAGGCCGAACCGAAAGTCGCCAAGCCGCAGACTTTCAGATCAGACGCCTAGGCAATGAGGCGCGCCGCCATTGCCGTGACTTGCGCCGGGCCAGTGTGCAGCACGTCCTGCGCATACGCCTCCGCACTGCCATAGCGTTCCCGGATCGCGGCAAACGCGGCATCCAGATATTCGGGTTCGACCCCCAACACCACCCGCATGGCCGCGTCGGTCAGGCTCGTGTTCGACAAATTGCGGCTTTGCGCTGCGATCCGCGCCTCGACATCGCCAGCCGTGTTGGTCAGCAGATAATCGGCCATGATATCATCGTGGTGCACGCCCAGCAGGTGGTGCACCAGCGCCGCCCCCAGCCCTGTGCGATCCTTGCCCGCCAGGCAGTGCAACAAGCTGGCGCCATTGCGTGTGGCCAGGGCCTCCAGATACAACCGCCATGAGCCGGTCAGCACATCGCGAAACGGCAGGCCCTGATACAGTCGCAGCATCACGCCATGCGCATCGTCGGCGGTGCGGATGCGCCCCGACATTTCTTCGTGCGCGCCACGCCCTTTCCGGCTGGCCGTCTCGCCCGGGCAAAACAGCACCTCGCCGGCAAAATCGGCGTGGCGCAAACACGGATACGCCGCGCGTTCGCTATCGCCGCGCAAATCGATCACTGTCGCAATGTTCAGATCGCGCACCCGCGCCAGATCGTCGGGCGTCGCCCCGGCATGCTGGCCCGACCGCCACAGCCGACCGCGCGTCAGTTGCCCGGCCCGCGCCGCATAGCCGCCGTAATCACGGAAATTATGAATGCCTTCAAAGATCAGAACCCGGTCGTGCAGCATTGGTCTCTTTCTGTCGCGAATTGGATGTACCATAACGCTTGCACCGCATCCGCAAAGCCATTAATCGTTCGATTAAACCGTTTGGAGAGGATCTGTCATGGCCGAGGCTTACATTATTGACGCCGTGCGCACACCGCGCGGGATCGGTAAACCCGGCAAAGGCGCGCTGTCGCATTTGCACCCGCAACAGCTGGCCGCCACGGTGTTGCGCGCGATCAAGGACCGCAATCATCTCGACACCAGCACGGTCGATGACGTGATCTGGTCGACGTCGTCGCAATATGGCAAACAGGGCGGCGATCTAGGCCGCATGGCCGCGCTGGCCGCAGGGTATGACATCACCACCAGCGGCACCACGCTCGACCGGTTCTGCGGCGGCGGGATCACCTCGGTCAATCTGGCGACCGCCAGCGTGATGTCGGGGATGGAAGATTGCGTGATCGCGGGCGGCAGCGAAATGATGAGCTTTACCACCAGCCATGGCGCGGAACAGGCCAATGCCGGGTTCCGCCCGATGGGCATGGGGTCGGGCAATGCCGCGCTCGACGCGATCCATCCGCAATCGCATCAGGGCGTGTGCGGCGATGCGATTGCCGCCAGCGAAGGCATCGGACGTGAAGCGCTCGACGCGCTCGCGCTGGTCAGCCAGCAGCGCGCGGCCACCGCGATCGCCGAACACCGGTTCGACCGATCGGTGGTGCCAGTGTTGAACGAAGACGGATCGGTCGCGCTCGACCACGAGGAATTCCCCCGCCCCGAAACCACGATCGAAGGGCTGTCTGCGCTCAAAGGCAGCTTTGACGGCATGGCCGACTTTGACCTGGGCGGCGGCGTCACGTTCCGCAAACAGATCCAGCGGCGCTATCCCGATCTGGAATGGACGGGCGTCCACCATGCCGGCAATTCGTCGGGCGTGGTCGACGGCGCGGCGGCGATCCTGATCACTTCGCCCGCCTATGCAAAGAAACACGGCCTGAAACCCCGTGCGCGCGTGGTCGCCTATGCCAACCAGGGCGATGACCCGACGCTGATGCTCAATGCCCCTGTCCCGGCGGCCAAAAAGGTGCTGGCCAAAGCAGGGCTGAGTGTGGCCGACATCGACTTGTGGGAAATTAATGAAGCCTTTGCGGTCGTTGCCGAAAAGTTCATTCGTGATCTTGATCTCGATCGCACCAAAGTCAATGTCAATGGCGGCGCGATGGCGCTGGGCCACCCGATCGGGGCCACCGGTTCGATCCTGATCGGCACGCTGCTCGACGAGTTGGAGCG
>JAYTHT010000379.1:0-1126 GCA_043732365.1 Novosphingobium sp.
AACCTGCCGCAGGCGCGCGCGCTGACGCCTGCGCCAACATATGCAAAGCCGTCGTATTCGGGCGGCGCGTATGTGCAGGTTTCGCGCCTGGGCATGCCGCTGGTCAATGAACTGGTGATCGGGTTGAAAGACAAGGATCTGTTCAACGCGGCCAACCCGACGCAGGACAGCGCACTGGCCAGTTACGTCACCAATCCGACGTTCCCGGCCTTGCTCGACGCGCTGTTCCGTCCCGCAGTCAATTCGACATTGGGCACCAATTTCTCGAATCTGGCGCCCAACAACTTTCCGCGTAACGATCTTGTTGCTGCGTTCCTGACCGGGATCAAGGGGTTGAACCAGATGGCGACGGTGACCGCTTCGGAAATGATCCGGCTCAACACCGCAGTTCCGGCCACGCCGCAGGCATCGCAACAGACCTATGGCGTTGTTGCAGACGATCTCGCCGGTTTTCCAAACGGTCGTCGCCCCGGTGACGACACGGTCGACATCGTCTTGCGCGTTGCCATGGGCCGGCTGTGCTATCCGGTGCCCATCAAGGGGGTCCAGACCGATCTTGGCCTGTGCACGCCATCCAATGCCCCGGTCGGCAACGTCGCCTTTACCGATGGTGCGCCAATTTCGGCCCGCGATCTGATGGCGACATTCCCCTATCTGAACCCGCCGATCCCGGGCTCACCGCGTGCGGCACGTGACGCCGTCGCCGCCGTCCCGGCAAAGCAATGATCCGGTTTGCCCCCCAACCGAGGAACAGGGTTATGCGTATACACACATGCTTGAAGATGGGCGGTGCGATCGGTTTGATCGCGCTGCTCAGCGCCTGCGGCGGCAACGATCCGATTTCGGGTCCGGCCAGGACGACCGCACCGCAAACGTTTGAAGCCGAGTTTGGTACGGCCTTCGCGGCAATTTTTGACGCGTCGGCGACCAGCCAGCCGGTGACCCCGACCGACGCCAGCGTTCCGCCGCTGGCGCCTGCTGCGCAACCGCTCAGCCCACCGACGACGACGACGACTATGTGAATGCTGATGGGCGGCGCTCTTTGGGTGCCGCCCATCTGTTTATTTCCAGCAGTTGCCGTCGCAATTATTTCCCGAAGGGCGGAGCCAGCGTCCTATTTCCCGAA
>JAYTHT010000380.1:0-1126 GCA_043732365.1 Novosphingobium sp.
CTTGCCGAATTGATCGCCGATGGCGTGACGACGGTGGAGATCAAATCGGGCTATGGCCTCGAATTGGCGGCAGAGCAGCGCATGTTGCGCGCTGCGCGCACACTGGGCAAACAAATGCACGTATCGGTGGCGACCACGTTTTTGGGGGCGCATGCGCTGCCGCCCGAATTTGCCGGGCGGGCGGATGACTATATCGATCAGGTGACTGGCATGATGCTGCCCGCGCTGGCCGACGAAGGCCTGGTCGATGCGGTTGACGCGTTTTGCGAAGGCATCGGTTTTTCACCCGCGCAAGTGGAGCGCGTGTTTGTCGCGGCGCGCGCGCACGGGTTGCGGGTGAAACTGCATGCCGAACAGTTGTCGAATTTGCACGGGGGCGCGCTGGCTGCGCGGTATGGCGCGCTGTCGGCCGATCATCTTGAACACCTCGATGCGGCGGGAATTGCCGCGATGGCCGCCGCTGGCACGGTCGCGACACTGCTGCCGGGGGCGTATTATTTCACGCGCGAAACCCGATTGCCCCCGGTCGCGCAATTGCGCGCGGCGGGCGTGCCGATCGCGCTGGCGACCGATTGCAATCCCGGGACCAGCCCGATGACGTCGCTGTTGCTGGCGATGAACATGGGCGCGACGTTGTTTCGCCTGACTGTCGCCGAGTGTCTGGCGGCGGTGACAGTGAATGCGGCGCAGGCATTGGGGCGCAAGGATATCGGCGTGGTTGCGCCCGGCGCCTGGGCCGATCTGGCGGTGTGGGATGTAACCGCGCCTGCCGAATTGGTGTATCGCATCGGGGCGCGACCGCTCCATGCGCGCTATTGGAGAGGTCAATGATCACGTTAAACCCCGGCGCCGTCAGTCTGGCCGAATGGCGGGCGATCTGGAACGGGGCGCGCGTGCGGCTCGATCCGGGTTGTGCGCCCGCGATTGCCGCCAGCGCCGCAGCGGTTGCGCGCATATTGGCCAAAGGTGCGCCGGTTTACGGGATCAACACCGGCTTTGGCAAATTGGCGAGCGTGCGTATCGAAGACACCGATCTGGCCAGATTGCAGCGCAATATCGTGCTCAGTCATGCCGCCGGCACCGGCGCGCCGTCGCCGGTCGCGGTGGTGCGGTTGATGATGGCGCT
>JAYTHT010000381.1:0-4074 GCA_043732365.1 Novosphingobium sp.
GGGCTGTCGGCCGCGCTGGTTGGCTATGTGATCACGGCCGGTATCTGGCGGTGGCGGGTGCTGGCGCGTCGGCGTAACCGCCTGCTCGCGCGCCGGGGCCTGAAATGACCGGAATTTTGGCATGACCGGGCTACTGGCAGAGCCGGTATCGGTCCGATCGTGGCGAGATACCATGCTCGTCGGCCTCGCGCTGGTGGTCAGCGTTGTGCTGGTCGACCTGATTTCGGGTCATTGGTTGATTGCAGCGACGTACGCTGGCGGCATAGTGGTCCTGGCGCTGGTGATCTGCGCAGGCCTGGCGCTGCGCCCCGCACCGCCATCGGCGGACTTCGCGGCGCCCGATTGGTCGGTGACCCATGCCGCGATCGAACATGCGGAACAGGCGGTCGCGATTACCGACCGCGCCGGGCGGCTGGTTTGCGCCAATGTGCGCTTTGCGCAATGGTTTGGCACTGCCGCGCCGCCGCGCCTGCCGCTGGCCGCCGCCGACCCGGCCCGCGCCGAGGAAGCCGCGCGAACCGCATGGCGCGATGGCGCCGCGCAAGTGGCCGAAGTCACGGCGGCCACTGGCAAATTCGCGCTGACCGTGCATCGCGCAGGGCGCGGAGAGGACCACCTGATCTGGCGCCTGACCCCGGTGGCGGTGCATGACGCAGTTACCGACGCGATTGCCGCGATCGCAGGAATGCCCGGCCGCGCGCTCGGCTGCGAAAGCATCCAGGCCGCGATTGTCGCGCCCGATGGTCGGGTGTTGGCCGCGAATCAGGCCTTTGTCCTGCGCGCCACCGGGTCCGAAGCAGCCACAATTATCGACAGCGATTTCGTCAGCCATTTCGAATCCGATGCGCAACAGGACATTTATTTCACGCAAGAACGCGGGCGCGGCATGCCCGTGCGGTTCCTGCATGTGCCGATTGCCGATCCCGACGCGGGTCAGTCGGTTGATCCGGCGCAGGCACCGTCGCTGTTTCTGGTCATCGACAGCCATGCCGGAGTGGGCGATGCGCGCGCAGGGCTCCCCCAGATCGAGGCATTGCTGGCACGGCTTCCGCTGGGGCTGGCGATGGTTGATCGCGATGGCCGCTTTCTGTTTGCCAATTCCGCGTTCCTGCGCGTCGCGGGCCATGACGGCAACGCCCCGCCATCGTACCCGTCGGACCTCGTCATCCGCGAAGACAAAGGCGCGCTGGCCGATGCGGTCCGCCGCCACACCCAGGGGTCGATGACCTCTGGCGATGTCGCGGTACGGCTGCGTGCCACACCCGAAGAACCGGTGCTGCTGGGCCTGGCTGCGGTGCGCGGACTGGGCGAATGCGCGGTCCTGCTCAGCCTGAAGGATTCAAGCGAGGAAACCCGGCTGAAACACGAGGTCGCGCAAGGGTCGAAGATGCAGGCGATCGGCCAGCTTGCGGGCGGAGTGGCGCACGATTTCAACAATGTGCTGACCGCGATCATCGGCTATTGCGACCTGATTCTGATGCGCCACACCCCGGGCGACAGCGATTACGACGATATCCAGCAGATCAAGGCCAATTCGAACCGCGCCGCCAGCCTGACCCGCCAATTGCTGGCGTTTTCGCGCCAGCAGACGTTGCGCCCGCAAGTGCTGCAATTGCCTGATGTGGTCGCCGAAGTGTCGACTTTGCTTAAACGCCTGATCGGGGAACGCATCACGCTGGATGTGACGCACGATCGCGGGCTGGGCGCGGTTCGTGCCGATCCGGTGCAATTGGAACAGGTGCTGTTGAATCTTGCGGTCAATGCGCGCGATGCGATGGCGGACAACAAAGCGCCCGGCGCATTGAAGCTGATGACCAGGCGGATTACCGCCGACATGGTCCGTGCGATGAAGACCGACATCCTGCCGATCGGCGACTACACCGCGCTGGTGGTAGAAGACACCGGCCACGGCATCCGCCCGGGCCAGATCGACAAGATTTTCGAGCCATTTTTCACCACCAAGGATCGCGGCAAGGGCACGGGTCTGGGCCTGTCGACGGTCTATGGCATCGTCAAACAGTCGGGCGGGTTCATTTTTGCAGAAAGCGAATTTGGCAAATGGACCCGCTTCACGATTTATTTCCCGGTCCATATTCCAGATCCGGCCGACCTGATCGAGGCACCGCGCGAACGCAAAGGCGAAACGCGCCGCCAACAATGGACTGCGGGTGGCCGGATTCTGCTGGTCGAGGATGAAGACACGGTGCGCGCCGTGGCGACCCGTGCGCTGGTGCGCCAGGGTTATGAAGTGACTACCGCCAGCGATGGCGAGGAGGGCCTGGAAACGCTGGTGCGCACATACGACGAAGGCGGCAAGTTCGACCTCGTCGTGTCGGACGTGGTCATGCCGACGATGGACGGCCCGGCGATGGCGCGCGAAATCCGCGCGTGCCGGCCAGAACTGCCGTTCCTGTTCATGTCTGGCTATGCCGAGGAAACATTGCGGCGCGAAATCAGTATCCCCAACATGCATTTCCTGCCCAAGCCATTCTCTGTGCAACAGATCGTGGACGCGGTCGAAAGCGTGTTGCGCGGCGACACTGCCTGATTCGCAAGGTCGCTGGATCGCTCAGGAGAAATTATTTTTTACGCGATTTTGGGCGCAGGCGGCCCAATTGCGACGGTGTGGACGCCAGTACCGCACTTTCCTCGCGACGAAATAGTCATTGCTGCTAAGTGCTTGCGATCATTTGCTGCGAGTTTGGCGAAAAAACTATGTTCCCCTCTTGTTCTATAAGAACGAAATGGGTACAAAGAGGTTGTTGACGATCCTAGTCGCCCATCTCTAGCAAAGGAGTGCAAAGCAATGGCGGTGCAGCTCAAGCTCATTCAAGAAGGCAAAGAGAAAAAGATGGATCGTCAAAAGGCGCTCGACGCAGCGCTCGCGCAGATCGACCGGGCATTCGGCAAGGGCTCGGTGATGAAGCTCGGGCAAAAAGAGACGATGCAGGTCGAATCGGTGTCTACGGGCTCGCTCGGGCTCGACATCGCACTCGGCATCGGCGGTGTGCCGCGCGGGCGCATCGTGGAAATTTATGGTCCGGAAAGCTCGGGCAAAACGACGCTGGCGTTGCACTGCATTGCCGAAGCGCAAAAGATCGGTGGCACTGCCGCATTCGTCGATGCCGAACACGCGCTCGACCCGGGTTATGCCAAGAAACTGGGCGTCGATATCGACAACCTGATTGTTTCGCAGCCCGATACCGGTGAACAGGCGCTCGAAATCGTCGACACGCTGGTCCGGTCGAATGCAGTCGACGTGCTGGTGATCGATTCGGTCGCCGCGCTGGTCCCCCGTGCCGAAATCGAAGGCGAAATGGGCGACAGCCATGTCGGCCTTCAGGCCCGTTTGATGAGCCAGGCGCTGCGCAAGCTGACCGGTTCGATCAGCCGGTCGCGCTGCACGGTGATTTTCATCAACCAGGTACGCATGAAAATTGGCGTGATGTACGGCAATCCGGAAACCACGACCGGCGGCAACGCATTGAAATTCTACGCCTCGGTCCGGCTCGACATCCGCCGCATAGGGCAAATCAAGGATCGTGACGAAATTGTGGGCAACACCACCCGCGTAAAAGTAGTCAAAAACAAGGTCGCCCCGCCGTTCAAGCAAGTCGAATTCGACATCATGTATGGCGAAGGCATTTCCAAGATCGGTGAAATTCTCGATCTGGGCGTGAAAGCCGGCATTGTCGAAAAGTCGGGTGCCTGGTTCAGTTATGATTCGACGCGGATCGGTCAGGGTCGTGAAAACTCCAAGACGTTCCTGCGCAACAACCCCGAAATGAGCAACCGTCTCGAAGCTGCCATTCGCAGTCGCACCGAGCTGGTTGCAGAAGGCATGATGGCTGGTCCGGACGCGGCGGACGACGAATCATGATCTTCAGGTGAGCGCCTCCATTCACCACGTGCCGGCAGCTTTTGCTCGGACGTGGTGAATGGACCAGGGCACAGGGCGGCCGGGTCTTTCCCCGACCAATAGACCCGACCCCCTCGCCGGACCAACACCGGCGCGTTTCCCGGTCGGAACGCGCCGGTTTTCTTTTGTCTGGCGCTCGCGCCCAGATGCTGGTG
>JAYTHT010000382.1:0-1123 GCA_043732365.1 Novosphingobium sp.
GCGGCCGTGCTCGATTGGGAACTGTCGACTTTGGGCGATCCACTGGCCGATTTCACCTATTTCTGCACCGCCTGGGTACAGGACAACGCCGGGCGTTCGGGCGTCATGGATCTTGACCGCAAGGCGCTGGGCATTCCCGAACTGGACGAAGTGGTTGCCCGCTATTGCGCCGCCACCGGCCGCGACGGACTGGCGCAAATCGACTGGTACCTCGCGTACAATTTCTTTCGTCTGGCCGCGATTATTCAGGGCATCAAACGGCGCGTGATCGACGGCACCGCCTCGTCCGCGCATGCCCGGGCGATGTCTGAAAAGGTCCCTCAACTCGCTGCTTTGGCGATGGGTCACGCAATCCGCGCGGGCGCTTAAAACGCATCGGCGCGCGGCGGGGGATTACAGTCGCGCGCTGGTCGATTTGTCGCGTGCGCGCAGTGTTCTGCGCGGGGTCGACCCGGTCTGGGCGGATTACGGCGTCACACTCCCAGTGGGCTTTTAGCCAGAAAGTGGTGGGCTTTTAGCCAGAAAGCCACCCGCCGCCGCTTCGTACGCCGCTGCCGCCGCCAGACAGGCCGCCTCCGCATGCACCGGCGCGATGATCTGCACACCCATCGGCAGGCCATTCGCGCCAAACCCTGCGGGCACGGCCAGCGCGGGGCAACCCGACAGCGTGATCAGGCACACCGCCTCCATCCATTCGTGATAGCTTTGCATCGTCTGTCCGCCCACGGTGCGCGGCCAATGCTGCTCGACCGGGAACGGCCAGACTTGCGCAGTGGGCACGATCCAATAGTCATAGCGATTGAACAGCGCGGCGACGGCGCGGCTCCATCCGGTCTGGATCGCCGACAGCGCCGCCACGGCATAGCCGGAAACGCCCAGCCCGCCCTCGATTTCCCAGATCGCTTCTGGCTTTAACAGCGCGCGTTTGGCCGGATCGTTGTACAGCGGCAGCATCCCGGACCCGTTGTGCCAGTGCCGCAAGCCGACGAATGCGCGCCACGCGTCATCGACCGAAAAATCCGGCACCGCCTCTTCAATATGCGCACCCATCGCGGTGAACCGGTCCAATGCCTGGCGACAGGTATCCAGCACACCGGGATCGAACGGCACTTTGCCGCCGAAA
>JAYTHT010000383.1:0-1118 GCA_043732365.1 Novosphingobium sp.
GCACGGCGCCGCCCGACCCGCGGCTGTGGCAAGTCATGGGCCTGCTCAGCCCGCCCGATCTGGCGGTTTATGGCGCGGCCAAGGCGCTGGTCGACTGGCACGCGCGACATCAGTTTTGCGCGCGGTGCGGCCATGGCACCAAATTGGCCAAAGGCGGGTGGCAACGCGATTGCACCAATCCAGCGTGCAACGCACAACATTTTCCGCGCACCGATCCGGTTACGATCATGACCGTGGAATACGAAGGGCGCCTGTTGCTGGGGCGCCAGCCACGATTCCCGCCGCGTCGTTATTCCGCGCTGGCCGGGTTTGTCGAGCCCGGCGAAACCGTCGAAGAGGCGGTTGCGCGCGAAATTTCAGAAGAGGCCGGTCTGGTCGTGCGCGATGTGCAATATGTCGCCAGCCAGCCGTGGCCGTTTCCATCCTCGCTGATGATCGCGTGCCATGCCGTTGCCACGAGCGAGGCGATCACGATCGACACGACCGAGCTGGACGATGCGCGCTGGTTTACTCGCGACCAGGTGATCGCGGCGATGCGCGGCGATGAGGACGCGGCGTTTATCGCGCCGCCGCCGTTTGCGATTGCGCACCATTTGCTGCGCTGGTGGCTGAACCAATGAGCGTGTCACTGGTCATCCCGATGGGATGCCGGGTCAGGTAAAGGTCGATCGTGACGCGCGTTAAACGAGCCCGAGCTTGGCCAGTTCGCCGGCCAGATTGGCGGGCATGACATCGGCGGTTTCACCTGCGGCGAGGTCGGCCGGCGAATCGGTTTCGTCGAGATAGCGCCAGCCCTGGTGCGCGCGGCGCGGGCGAGGGTGGACGTTGATCAGGCGGCTGGAAATCACGATGTCGGTGCGGCCATCGGGCGCCTCGGCAAACGCAATGATTTCCGAGCGCGCGACCAGTTGGTGTTTCAGGATCCAGTAAAGCGATCCGCCGATCATTTCGGCATGACGGCGCGGCAGATTGCGCGTGGTCAGGCGCGCTTCGGTGCCGCGCTCGGCAAACCAGCCATGGACTTCATCGAGCGATTGGGCGCCGTAGGCGACTTTGGTCATGTTGAGCGGCATGGTACTCACTTAGGAAGCGTCATGGCGAAAGGGAAGGTGGCCATC
>JAYTHT010000384.1:0-1114 GCA_043732365.1 Novosphingobium sp.
TCCGACAGCAAGGTGCGGTACCCCGCAGCCGCCGATACCTGCGCAATTCCCGCGCCCATTTGCCCCGCACCGATCACCCCGATGGTCTTCATTGTCACAACACTCGATTAGCTTTGGCGCATGATCGCGCTGATCGCCTTTGCCGCTGCCGCCACGTCTCTGCAACCCGGCGAACCGAAGACGTTCAAGGACTGGCCCGTTGGATGCGGTAATGGTCGCGCCTGCCAGGCGGTCGGGTTGCTGCCCGAGAACGATGTGGACGGCGCGACGATCACCGTTCGGCGGGAGGCCTGCCGCATACGTCGTGCCGCGCGTCACAATTACAAGCGAAACAGAAGCGGTCGCCTGCCTGTCTATCGACGACACGCGTTCCGCTTATAAGGCACGCCCGCGCAAGGGCCTTTTTTGAACTCGCCAGCACGGACACCATGGGCTTTGCTCTTTTGCTGTCGAAATCGCGACGGATCGCGCTGGTAGATGCCAGCGGCAAAGCGCTTGCAACATGTCGCTTGCCGGGGCGAGCGCTGCCTTGCGCTATATCGACGACCACCAGAAGCGCGCCGGAACTGTGACGGCTCTGGTTGCCCGGGGGCTGGCCGACGCGGTCTCGTCACCGCCAGCATTACAGGTTACCGTATCGCCGCCTATGACGTCAGCGCCGCCCGCTACAGTGCGCGATACCGAGGTCAAGAAGTACAAGGGCGACGATGACTGCGGTGCCAAGCCGGGAGACTTCGAGGTCGAGGCATTTCGCCTCGATGGCGCACACGCTGGTGTTAGTACCCGCCGTCTGTGGTATCGATGCTTATAATTATTTTTCAACGGCATTAATTGCGCCGAATGCCGGGAGCCTAATGACCCGGGCGCGGTTCGATGCGCCAAACGGTATAGAGGGCGAAACCGTTACCGACGCGCCCGCCTGGTCAATGCGTCCTACGATCAAGGAACTCAGCAGCTATCGACCTTTCGCAAGAGACGCGGCCTCGAAGATTGCGGAGTGACTCGGCATTTCTCCTGGGATGGAAGTTACTTTTGCCTCGTCGAGCAGACGGAAATGGGCGAATGCCGCGGCTCGGTGGATTACATCACGACCTCGCGCAGCGGTTCGTCAGGG
>JAYTHT010000385.1:0-4036 GCA_043732365.1 Novosphingobium sp.
CGCTGTCATAAATGACCCCCGCGCGATGGCGGCGATTGGCGCGGTCCAGCCGGGACAAGGCCGCGTCCGCCAGATCGCAATCCATCAGCGCCTTGGCGAGCGCGAATTCGATATGGGTCCGGTCGGCCGGATCCGTCACGGTGTCGGCAAGGGTCGTTAGCGCGGTCAGGTCGGCATCGCCGGGGGTATAGCGTTTCAATCCGGCGCGCACGGTCCATGCCATGGCATGCTGCGGATCGATCGCCAACGCTTGCCCGGCATAGCGCGCGGCATCTTTGCCCGCGCCCCTTTCCTGCGCGGCCACGGCCAGCGCGACCAGACATTCGGTCGATTGCGGGTGGATTTGTAGCGCGCGGGTATAGGCGTTCACGGCCCGGGCTGTCCGCCCCAGTTCGCGCAACGCATGCCCCAGTTGCAACCAGGCCGGGGCAGATCCAGGCGCCAGCCGGGTGGCTGCCTCGGCGGCCTCAAGCGCCGCGCCAAATCTGCCCAGCGCGGTCAGGCACGCCGACAACGCGATCTGTGCCGCGGCGCCCGGTGTAATCCGCACTTGCGCCTGCAACGCGCCCAGGGCTTCGTGCACGCGGCCCGACTGCATCAGCGCCAGGCCCAGCTGCCCTTGCACATCGCCATGGCGCGGCTGTCGGGTCAGCACGGTGCGATAGGCGGCGACCGCGTTTGCCAGATGCCCGTTGTGATGCAGCGCGCACCCCAGATTGTACTGCGTCTCGATCCGGCCCGGATCGATCGCCAGCGCCTGACGGCATGCCGCGATGGCCCCCGCACCATCGCCCAGATCGCGCAATGTCGCGCCCAGATTGCCCCACGCTTTGGCCCCCCACTCTTTAGCTAATGTCGCATCGGCGGCGATGGCCGCGCGATAGCTGGTGGCCGCTTGCGCGTTTTGGCCCAGCTGGCGATGCAGATCACCCATGTCGCAATGCGCCTCGGCGTAGTGGGCATCGATCATGAGCGCGCGAGTGAATAGCGCCATGGCGTCGGCGGCATCGCCCGCTTGCGCATGGGTCAGGCCGAGCAAGTGCCAGCCTCGCGCATGGTCGGGCGCGCGTTGCAGGGCCAGTTGATAGCAACGCGCCGCGCCGGCCAGGTCGCCGGCGCGGTGCCGTGCAAGCCCGGCGTCAAGCAACTGTTCGGGGCTGGCCGTGGGGTCGGGGGCGCGGGGTGCGGACATCACGTCCTGATTTGTTGGGAACAGGCTGCCCGAGGTGCCCCAGCTCGCCCTGTATGACAAGAGGGCATGATACCGGCGCCGCCAGCAAAGGGCGCCGCCGGTACAGAGAATTAACGTGCGATCTGTGCGTTTGCGCACGTCAACGCATCGTGCCAGCATGGCGAATTGCGGATGGTGCGATCGATTTCGGCAGTCGGTCGAGGATTTGCCCGGCCATATTCGCGCAGGCACCCGCGTCCTGCCGCACGACTGGCTGGCGGGCGATGCGATGCGCCAGGCGATGCGTGCGGCGGCGTGCGGGACGAACTTGCTCGCCACCGGCAACAGCCTGATCGGCCATGCGCCGATGCGTGCCTTGCTCCGCCGGCACATGGCCGACCAGGGGGTCGAATGCAACCCGGACCAGATCCTGCTGACGGAAAGCGGCACGCATACGCTCGAACACCGCGACCAACGCGATGCGGTGTGGCCATATCGGGTTGCGCCGCGGGCCGATCTGCGCATCGTCACGAAGTATGTCGGCAATCCGCTGGGCGCGGAATTGCTGACGACGATCCTGACCGATGGATCATACCGGCATCATATGGACCTGGTGCGCGGGCGGCTTGCGCCGGTCATGGCGCGGGTGGTGCAGCGGATCACTGCGCTGGGCATCGAACCGTGGACCATACCCGAATGCGGGATGTCGTTATGGGTACGGCTGCCGGGCGGGCGCGATTACCTGCGGCTGAATATCACGCAAGTCGAGGACGTACGGTTTTATGCGTTTATGGCGCGCGCGCTCGGCAGCTAGTCGAGCACCAAAGTCAGGCATTGGCTGAATCCATCGACGACATGGTCGGCAAGGGCGCCGCGTCCGGCAGATCATCGTCGACAATATGCACGTCTGCCATGGCGTCGTCTCTACCCAGTCTGCTATCGGATCGCGCATGAGCAGTGCAACCCCAAACACCCCCGTCTGGTCGATCGCCATCCATGGCGGCGCGGGATCGATGACCCGCGACATCCTGGATGAGGCCGCGATTGCCGTGCATCAGGCGGGCCTTGCCGCCGCGCTCGACGCCGGGCGTGCAATCCTGGTCGCAGGTGGCAGCGCGCTCGATGCGGTGACGGCGGCGGTTGTCGTGCTGGAAGACGATCCGCAATTCAACGCCGGGCGCGGCGCGGTGTTTACGTACGAGGGCACCAACGAACTCGACGCGGCGATCATGGCGGGGGACAGCCGTGCCGCCGGCGCGGTGGCGCGCGTAACCCAGACCAAAAACCCGGTGCGACTGGCCCGCGCGGTGATGGAGGCAGGGCCGCACGTGTTCCTGTCGGGCGCCGGGGCCGAAGTGTTTGCGCGCGATCACGATGTCCCTGCGGCCGATCCTGCCTGGTTCGCCACGCCCGAACGTTTGCGGCAGTTGGCGGAATTGAAAGCGCAGCCGCTCGGCTGGTTTGACGCAGGGATGAAATACGGCACGGTCGGCGCGGTCGCGCGCGACGCCGCGGGGCATGTCGCGGCGGCGACATCGACGGGCGGGCTGACCGGCAAACGCTGGGGCCGGATTGGCGATTCGCCGCTGATCGGCGCGGGCACGTATGCCGATGATCGGGCGGGCGCGGTCAGTTGCACGGGGTCTGGCGAACAGTTCATCCGGGCGGGCGCTGCGCACGAGATTTGCGCACGGATGCGACTGACCGGGGAAACCCCCGATACGGCGGCCCGCGCGGTGCTCGGCGAAATCGGCGCGATGGGCGGGGTTGGCGGGGTCATCGTGGTGTCGCCCAGCGGTGAAACCGCGCTGGTATTCACTACGCCGGGCATGTTCAGGGGCCGCGCTGACAGCCATGGCCTGCACGAAGTGGCTATTTTCGAAGCGGGTTAGCGCTCGGCGAACTTGTCCGCCTTGCGATTGCCAAACCGCATGCCGGTTTCCAGTCGGGCGCGGAGCTGGGTGTAATACGCTTCCAGAAACGCGCGTTCGTCGCCTGCTCCAGCGGTCCAGCCGATTTTGCCGCAGATCGTTTCGGCGACTTCGGCCAGAACTTTTGGGCGGTTGTCGCGCAACACGCGCTCCAGCACTTGCAGTTCGTATTCGCCGTAAATCGCCAGGTCCGCATCACCGAAACGGTAACGCGCGCCAGTCACGGCGCTGACACCCCGGCCCGCTTCGCCCATGGATAGCGCGACATCCAACTGGCTGCGCGGTGCCTCGACCACCCAGGTCCCGGCGATAATGTCGCCGCAACGCAACGCATCGCGGTTGAAAAACGGGAACAGCGCAAAGATCGCAAACCACACCAGCGAGGCCCAGCCCGCCAGTGTCGTATCGCCGCTGGCGCGGATTGCGCTGCCGATGAAAATGACCGGCATGAATAATTCCACATCGCGCAACAGGTTGCGCGCGATCACCGCCTCTGCCGACAGGCGGGTCGCGGCGCCATCGCCGCCCGGCCGCGCAGCGACGCGGATCCCGGTCATCCGTTTGCCCGGCGTCGCGCCGCGCGGGCCCAGTTCGAACCAGAGGAACCACATGTTGCGCGCCAAAAACACGAATATGATCCAGATCACCACCAGCGCCTGAAACAGCACCCGCGCCGGATTTTTGGGATCGAGTCTTTCGACCCCGATACCATTGGCAATCCACGCAAATATCAGCGTGATGATCAACAGGCTGAAATACAGGATGAACAGATCGATCAGCACCGCCGCCGCGCGCGATCCACGCGTTGCAATGGTCAGCGGCAGACGCAATCCTTCGGCCGTCAGGATTTCACGCGCACGCCGGTTCGCCAGCGGCGCATTCCGGTTCGCCAGCTGCGGGCGGTCGGCGCCTGTTGTCTTTTTCTGCCATGGCC
>JAYTHT010000386.1:0-1111 GCA_043732365.1 Novosphingobium sp.
CGTTAGCGATGCGAGCGCCCCACGTCGACACGAAGCGATCGGACAGCCAATACCGCGTCAGGCGATGTTGCGAGGTTGAGAGTGGCGTTTGATGATGCGGCGCACAGTGCGCGTTCGGATTTAAGCTGTGCGCCGCACAGTGCGAATGCGATGTCGCACAATGCGACTGTGCTTGGTCCAGGACGGACGAACCGGCGCTGGGATCCCGAGGAGAAGGCGAAGATCACCGCTGAAAGCTTTGCGCCGGGGGTGACGATCTCGGGGGTTGCCCGCCGTCACGGGGTGAGCCTTGGATTACTGCATTACTGGCGACGCCGGGTTCGCGATTGCGGTGGCCTGGAGCCGATCTCATTTGTGCCGTTGACCCTTGCGGATAGCGCGGCGGCAGTGGCGCGATCCGAGCTTGAGATCGAGCTGGGCGGTGCGCGCGTGCATGTGCGAGGCGCGGTGGATGGCGGTGTATTGAGGACGGTGTTCGACGCGCTGCGGGCGCGGTGATCGCCAGCAACAGCAATCTCAAGGTTGTGCTGGTGACGGGTCCGATCGACTTCCGCGCCGGGGTCAACAAGCTGGTGTCGCTGGTCGCCAATGCCTTGCACAAGGATCCCTATTGCGGTCAGGTGTTCGTGTTCCGATCGAAAAGAATGGATCGGCTCAAGCTTATCCATTTTGATGGCACCGGCATGTGCCTGATGACCAAATGGCTTGAGGGCGGCAAGTTCGCCTGGCCCCCGATCCAGGACGGTGTGATCCGCCTGACGCCGGCGCAGATGACGTTGTTGCTGGGCGGCATGGACTGGCGAAGACTGGAAGAAAACCCGGTCAAAAAACCGCAGATGGCCGGCTAGAAAATGGCGATTTTGCTGGGCTTTTGCGAGGGTTTGGCCTAGAGAATGAGGGTGACAAGCCCGCCGCAAAATCTGGCCGATGCGCTCGCGACGATGACCGTCAAGGTTGTCGAACTGGAGGCGGAACTCGAGGCCGCCCACAAGCTTTTGGACACGTACAAGGCGATGCTCTTTGGCCCGCGCTCGGAAAAGGCGCGAGCGGTCCTCGGTGCGCAGACCTGTCTTGATCTTGGGGATCTGAGTACGCTCATGCCGGCGGCGGC
>JAYTHT010000387.1:0-4022 GCA_043732365.1 Novosphingobium sp.
CGGTTTGGGCGCGCGACGCCGATGATCGTCGGCTATGTCGCTGCGCTGGCGCTGTTGTTTCCCGCCGCCTGGCTGATCGGGATTTCGGCCAATCCTGCGCTAAACGCGATGGCCGTGCGCGCGCCGGTCGTGGTGGCGGGCCCCGATTGCCGGTACGATGCCTTTGCCAGTGACCAGAAAACCGCGTGCGGTCGGCTGCTCGGCGATCTGACCGCGATGGGCGTGCGCTATCGGGTCGTGGCGGCACCGGAACTGGCCTTGCGCGCCGGATCGACCATGCTGCCGCTGAATGTGTATAATGCGGCCGACAAATCAGGACGTTCGCTGGCGCTGCAGGCCGGGCTGACAGGTGTGGGCTATAATCTGGGCAAAGTGCGCCCGGGACTTATCAGCATGATCGGGGTCATCGCGGGGCTGGTTTTGACGATGGCGATTTCGGCGGCTACATATGGCCCGCTGGCGGTCCTGCTGGTCGAAATGTTTCCCGCGCGCATCCGTTATAGCTCGATGTCGATCCCTTATCACATCGGGACCGGCTATTTCGGTGGGTTCTTGCCATTCATTTCCAGCCTGATTGTGGCGCAAACCGGCAATCCCTATGCCGGGCTCTGGTATACCTGGGTGGTTGTGCTTATCGCGCTGCCGATTGCGGCGATCGGGCTGCGACATGTCCGGCTTCCCGCTACGCTTCCCACTTTGGGGTGACAATGCTGCCAATACTACCTCCTCCGGCGCCGTTGCGCCTGCGTCTGGATGCCGCGATGCTGGCTGCGAACTGGCAAACGCTCAATCGTATCAGCGGGCGCGCTGGTGCAGCGGTAAAGGCCGACGCCTATGGCTTGGGCGCGGCGCAAGTCGTGCCGGTGCTGGCGCGGGCCGGGTGCCGCGACTGGTTTGTTGCGCATTGGAGCGAAGTGCCTGATGTGATCGCGCATGTGCCGCCGTCATCGATCGCGGTGCTGCATGGGCCGCTCGATTATGCCGATGTTGCGTTTGCAGTGGCAACCGGCGTGCGCCCGGTGCTGAATTCGATGGCACAAGTGGCGCGCTGGATCGCTGGCGGGGGCGGCATCTGTCATGTCATGGTCGATACCGGGATCAACCGACTCGGGCTGGCGCTGGCGGACTTGTCGGATCCGCTGCTGGCACAACTCGATATCGACTTGTGCCTTAGCCACCTGGCGAGCGCGGATGAAGACGTCGCGCAAAATGCCGAGCAGCTTGCCCGGTTTGAAGCGGTCAGGGCCGCTGTCCCCGCGCGCCGGTTCAGCTTGGCCAATAGCGCCGGAATTGCGCTGGGCAGCGCGTATCATGCCGATCTGACCCGGCCGGGCATTGCGCTTTACGGGGGCGTCGTGCGCCGCGAACTGGCGGGCGTGGTCCACCACGTGGCATCGCCAGAAGCGGCCGTGATCCAAGTGCGTGAACTTTCCGCCGGCGACCGTGTCGGGTACAACGCCACTTTCGTCGCGCCGTGCGCGATGCGAATGGGTGTGGTCGCGCTGGGTTATGCCGATGGTTATCTGCGCTGTTGGTCGAACCGGGGTACGGCGTGTCATGATGGCGTACACTTGCCAGTCATCGGCAGGGTGTCGATGGACCTGACCGCGATCGATCTTTCTGCTGCGCCGCATATCTGCGAAGGTGACTGGCTGACGGTGGATTATGATCTGCCTACGGCCGCTGTGCAATCCGGCCTGTCACAGTACGAATTGCTGACGCTGTTGCACCGCCGTTTCGCACGGTCTGCATGATGGTACGGGGTGGTGTTACTGGGGGCAGTGCAACATTTGTTGCATTGCACACGCTGCACCTGCTATCAAAATGACCAAGTGGATAATAAAGGTGATGAGCGATGGCAAATACGGCGAAAGACGGCGAGATCGTCATCATCAAGAAATATGCCAACCGGCGTTTGTACAACACCCGCACGAGCAGTTACATTACGCTCGATCACTTGGCCCAAATGGTCAAGGAAAACGTTGAATTCCAAGTGATCGACGCCAAGACCGGGAACGATCTGACGCATACTATCCTGACCCAGATCATCATGGAGGAAGAAGCGACGGGCACCCAGATTCTGCCGACCAACTTCCTGCGCCAATTGATTTCGATGTATGGCAATTCGATGCAGTCGCTGTTGCCGGGATATCTGGACGCGTCGATGGACCATTTCCGCGAGAACCAGGTAAAACTGCGCAAGGCGATCGAAGAAAGCATCGGCGCCAATCCGCTGGCACAACTGGCCCAGCGCAATATGGAAATTTTCAAGGCCGCAGCGTCGGCATTTGTGCCGGGCGGCACTCCGGCGGGCGCAGAAAAAACAATGGCGGCTGACCATGACGAGATTTCCATATTGCGTCAGCAAGTTGAGGAAATGCAGAAAAAGCTCGAAAAGCTGGTGAAGTAAGACCGGAAGTAAGATCGGGCGCCACACCGGCTGTTGCCCGAATCTGCATGTGCCCCTAACCGGGGGCACATGACCAAAATCAAGCACGCCCTGCCCGTCACCCGGGTCAAAGACTTTGCCCAATGGTATCAGGCGGTAATCGCCGAAGCCGAACTCGCCGAAGAATCGGGCGTGCGCGGTTGCATGGTAATAAAGCCGTGGGGTTATGGCATCTGGGAACGCATCCAGAAATTGATGGACGAACGGATCAAGGATGCCGGCGTCGACAATTGTTATTTCCCGCTGTTTATCCCGCTGTCGTTCTTTGCGAAAGAGGCAGAACACGTCGAAGGTTTTGCCAAGGAAATGGCGGTGGTTACGCACCATCGCCTGATTGGTGATGGCAAAGGCGGGTTGATCCCCGATCCCGAGGCCAAGCTGGAAGAACCGCTGGTCGTGCGCCCGACGTCCGAAACGGTAATCGGCGCGGCGATGGCGCGCTGGATCCAGTCGTGGCGCGATCTGCCGATGCTGACCAACCAGTGGGCCAATGTCGTGCGTTGGGAAATGCGCACGCGCATGTTCCTGCGCACCAGCGAATTCCTGTGGCAAGAAGGGCATACTGCACACGCCGACGCCGAAGACGCGATGGTCGAAACGCTGCGCGCGCTCGAAATGTACCGCAGTTTTTCCGAAGACGTGCTGGCGATGCCGGTTTTTGCAGGCGCAAAACCTGAAAACGAACGGTTCCCGGGCGCGGTTGATACGTATTCGATCGAGGCGATGATGCAGGACGGCAAAGCGCTGCAGGCGGGCACCTCGCATTACCTGGGTACCACATTTTCAACCGCAGCCGGCATCCGGTATCAGGACAAAGGGGGGCAGCAGGCGCTATGCCACACGGCCAGCTGGGGCGTTTCGACCCGGCTGATCGGCGGGGTGATCATGACCCACGGTGATGACGACGGCTTGCGCACGCCGCCCCAGGTCGCGCCGCAACAGATCGTGATCCTACCGATGCTGCGCGAGAACGACGGCGACGAGGCGCTGCTCGCGTATTGCGAAACGTTGCGCAGCGCGCTGGCCGCGCAGACTGTCTATGGCGAACGCGTGCGTGTCCTGCTCGACAAACGGGCGGGCAAAGCCACCGCCAAGCGCTGGGCCTGGGTCAAGAAAGGCGTGCCGCTGGTGCTCGAAATCGGCGGGCGCGATGCCGAAGGGGGTCAGGTCTCTATGCTGCGCCGCGATCGGCTGTGGCGCGAAGACGGCAAAGTCGATTTCATCGGCATGGCCAAAGATGAATTTCTGTCCAATGCCACGGCGCAGATCGAGGCCTATGGCACCGCGTTGCATACCCAGGCGCGCGATTATCGTGATGCCCGGATCGAACGCGGGATCACCGATCTGGCCGGACTGAACGCGTATTTTGCCGAGGAAAACGAGATGCCGGGCTGGGTCGAACTGGGCTGGTCGCGTCCGACCGGTCCGGCGCTCGATGCGGTGGTGGAACAATTGAAAGCGCTGAAGCTGACAATCCGCAACACCCCGCTAGGTGCGCCTGTGCCGGGCGGAACGTGCCCGTTCACCGGCAAACCGGCGGTCGAAACCATTTTTGTTGCGCGGTCTTACTGAT
>JAYTHT010000388.1:0-1108 GCA_043732365.1 Novosphingobium sp.
GATGGCGCGGTGGTGGTGATCGACAATGCCGATGGCCGCGTGCTTGCCTATGTCGGCGGGGTCGGATTGGGATCGACCGCGGCGCAAGTCGATGGCGCAGCGGCGCCACGCCAGGCGGGCTCCACGCTGAAGCCGCACCTCTATGCGCAATTGATCGAACGTAAATGGCTGACCGCCGCATCTATTCTGGAGGATTCGCCGGTCCAGCTCGACACCGCGTCGGGGCTGTATGTGCCGCAAAATTACGACAAGGCGTTCATGGGCCCGGTTTCGGTGCGCCGCGCGCTGGCCAATTCGCTGAATGTACCGGCGGTGCGTGCGCTGCTGCTCGACGGGGTTCAGGATTTTCGCGATCGGTTGGCCGACCTTGGTTATGCCGGGCTGGACACCGACGGCAGTTACTATGGCTATTCGCTCGCGCTGGGCTCGGCCGAAGTGACATTGCTGGATCAGGCCAATGCCTATCGCACACTGGCAAATCTGGGCCAGTGGACGCCGTTACGGTTGCTGGCGGATGATCCGGCGTGGGCCCCGCGCCAGGTCATCGACCCGCGCGCGGCGTGGATCGTTGGCGATATCCTGGCCGATGCCGGGGCGCGCGCCGGCACATTCGGGGTCGATTCGGCGCTACGCCTGCCATTTTGGGCAGCGGCCAAGACGGGCACATCCAAAGCCATGCGCGACAATTGGTGCATCGGGTTTTCCGACCGGTTCACCGTTGCCGTATGGGTCGGAAATCTCGAGGGCGATCCGATGCGCGCGGTATCGGGCACCAGCGGCGCCGCGCCGGTCTGGCGCGATGTCATGCTCGCGCTGCATCAGGACAGGCCCGGTCATCAGCCGCCCCGCCCAGCCGGTATTGCCGGTTCATCCGTGCATTTCCAGACGGGCAGCGAAGGCATACGGTCCGAATGGTTTGTCGCCGGCACGGCCCAGAATGTGATTCGTGCCGAACCCGAATTCGCGCACCGCCCGCGCGTGACCAACCCGGTTTCGGGCGCGGTCTATGCCTGGGATCCCGACATTCCCGCCGGGCATCAGGCGATCGGCGTGGCGCTGAGCGGGGATCCTGCCGGGCTGCACCTGGTCATGGACAGGCACGACCTGG
>JAYTHT010000389.1:0-1107 GCA_043732365.1 Novosphingobium sp.
GCGCGATGTCGCCGGCGGCACGTGTATCGTCGTGTTTGATCCCGACCGGTTGCAGGAATGCCTGGTCGATCCCGATCCGTCGATCGCGATGTCGGGACAGGTCAGCAGCCAGATCAAGATCCGGGTGGGCAACGTCTGGTTGCTGGCGTTGGTCCGCAATTTGCGTCAGGCGCTGCGCAGCGAAGAACACGGCGGTATCGTCGCCGAAGTCGATTTCATGGGAGAGGGCGATACCGAACGGCTGACCGGCAACATATCCGGCTTTCGCCGCGGGGTGACGCGCTATCCGATGCCGGGCACGCTGGCCTTTGTGGCGACACGCGCCGATCTCAAACAGATTTATGCCAGCGATGGGCGGCCAAATATCGGCGTCGGCACCGTCCATCCCACCCGCGACATCCGCGCAGGGATTTATATCGACAGCTTCCTGGGCAAACATTTCGCGCTGCTGGGGTCGACCGGCACCGGCAAATCGACCTCGGCCGCGCTGATCCTGCACCGGATTTGCGAACTCGCGCCGCAGGGCCATATCGTGATGATCGACCCGCACGGCGAATACATTTCGGCGTTTCGCGACAAAGGCCATCTGCTCGACGTGTCGAACCTGCAGATGCCGTACTGGCTGATGAATTTTGAGGAACATTGCGAAGTGTTCCTGACCTCGAGCGGTTCGGACCGCGTGGTCGATGCCGACATCCTGGCGCGATGCCTGCATCAATCGCGGTCAAAGAACCGGCTGGCCGCCGCGATTGGCAAGATCACGGTCGATTCGCCGATTCCCTATTTGCTGTCCGATTTGCTCAACATATTACTAAATGAAATGGGCAAGCTCGATAAAGGCACCGGGTCGATCCCGTATCAGCGGATCCGGTCAAAAATCGAAGAAATACGCGGCGATGCCCGCTACCAATTCATGTTTTCGGGCATGTTGGTTGGCGATTGCATGACCGATTTTATTGCGCAAGTGTTTCGCCTGCCCGCCGAGGGCAAGCCGATCTCGATCATCGATGTGTCGGGTGTGCCGTCCGAAATCACCCAGACGGTGGTCGCGGTGCTGTCGCGGCTGGTATTCGATTTTGCCGTGTGGGCGCGTGACGAAGAAACCCG
>JAYTHT010000390.1:0-4011 GCA_043732365.1 Novosphingobium sp.
AAATGGTGCCCAGAAGAGGACTCGAACCTCCACGCCCTTGCGAGCGCCAGCACCTGAAGCTGGTGCGTCTACCAATTCCGCCATCTGGGCACGGGACGAAGGGCAACAGCACCTTTCGCCTGGTAGGAGCGGGCCGATAAGCGGTGGCGGCGGGGCTGTCAACAAGGGTTTGGGATTTGGGCTGGTTTTGGATGTTGGACGTACCGGATTGCGCGATTGGGGCATTGAATCGGGCAGGGGGTGTGTGCCATTCGCATTGGCGAACGTATGTCGGTATTGACCGGTGGCGAATCGATTTTAAGGACCGGGCATGACTATCGACAAAACGCGCGATCTGGACGGCAAGCTAATCGCTCTGGTCGGTGGGACCGGGTTTTTGGGGACGCACCTGGCGCAAGAACTGCTGGCGCGTGGCGCGCGGTTGCGAATTGCCAGTCGGCATCCGGAAAAAGCGTTCGCTATCAAACCGCTGGGCAATCTGGGTCAGGTTCAGGTGGTCGCGGTCGATGTGACCAAGCCGCACACTGTGCGCGTTGCGCTGACCGGCGTTGATGCGGTGGTCAATCTGGTTGGCGCGTTTGCCGGCGACCTGGATGCGGTGCAGGGTACCGGCGCGGGGCAGATCGCCGCGATTGCGCGTGATGCCGGGGCGCAGGCGTTTGTGCATGTGTCTGCGATCGGCGCCGATGCCGCTTCGCCGGTTGCGTATGCGCGGACCAAGGCAGCGGGCGAAGTGGCCGTGTTGGCCGCGTTTGCCGATGCGGTGGTATTGCGGCCCTCGATCCTGTTTGGGTCGGACGACAATTTCCTGACGATGTTTGCCGGGTTGATGCGTATGCCGGTGCTGCCCGTGTTTGCCCCAGACGCCAAATTGCAGCCGCTCGATGTCGATGACGCGGCGCGGGCGATTGGCAATGTGTTGGCCGCGCACGAGGCGCATGCGGGCAAGATTTATGAAATTGCCGGTCCCGAGGCGATGACGGTGCTCGATCTCAACCAGCGGATTGCGCGCGCGACACAGCGTTCACCGCTGCTGATTGGATTGCCCGACGGTCTGGCCAAACTGATTGCCGCGATGCCGCTGACGCCGATTTCGAGCGATCAGTTTGCGTTGCTGCGGCAGGGCAATGTCGCATCGGGCGCATTGCCGGGCATTCGCGAACTGGGCGTGCAACCGCGTCCGCTCGATCTGTTTCTGGAACGGTGGCTGGTGACATATCGCAAACATGGCCGGTTTGGCACGCGCGCGGGCGCTGCATCCTGAAAAGCTGGCTCGAAACTCGCGAAAGCGCGAGTTTTGAAATCGGTACCGGCCCGCCTCCGGCGACCCGAAACGCAGGTTTCGGGTCAGGCCTGGACCGGTCAGGCGTTCACGTCGCCGTAATGGTCTGGCGGCTTGATGACGTCCATCCGCTCGGATAACAGCGGGCGGAAGCTTGGGCGGCTCTTCAATGCGGAATACCAGCCGCGTGATTGTTCATGCTGCGACCAGTCGATGCCGCCCAGATAATCCGCGACCGAAATCTGCGCGGCGGCGGCCAGGTCGGCCAGGCTTATCGTTGCGCCGGCCAGCCATGGGCGATTGTCGATCAGGAAATCGACGTAATCCAGGTAATCGTTGGCTAGGCGGATGGTTTCGCGCAGCGATCGCGCATCGGGCGGCTGACGCGTGATCAGGCGCTTTTTCATCCGTTCGTCGAGCAAAGGCCCGGTGACGCCGGCAAAGAAATTTTCGTCGAATAGCGCGACCAGTCGGCGAATTTCGGCGCGATTGGCGGCGGTGCCGTTGATCATCGGCGCTTTGTCGACGGTTTCTTCGAAATATTCGGCAATCGCGCGGCTGTCGACGAGCACCAGCCCGCGTTCCGGATTGGTCAGGACCGGGGTGCGCAAGGCCGGGTTCAGCGTCTGAAATTCTTCGCGATGTTCCCACGGATTTTCGCGCACAAGCTCATAGCCGACGCCTTTTTCGCTGAGCAGCAGGCGCACTTTGCGACTGAACGGGCAAATTGGGAACTGGTAGAGGTACCACATGCGCCCAGCCATAGTGGCAGGGACCATAATGCCAAGCCCAACTCTGTCGGTGTCAGGGGAAATTCACGCAAAGGGCGGGTTCAGGCCCCGGCGTGCCACAACGGCACCGGCGTTGGTATGCGGAAAGGGGTGATCAACACGGCATGCGCATGCGGTCGCGCAGCGCGTCGATCGTGATCTGTTCGACTTCGGCCTCTGGCGATTCAGCGCCGAGCAGGATCGCGAGCGAGCGCTGTTTCTGGGCAATCATGTCGATCGCCTGCAACGCGGCAATGTGCCGCACGGCAACGTCGGTATCGCCGCACAACATGGCGCCCAGCGTTTCGACCTCTTGCGACAGTTCTTCAAGCACCACCGCGATATGGTGGTGCGTGGCGGAATTGGCCATCATCGGCCTCCTGGTTGGAGTGGCGCGGCGCGCATCAGGCGGCATCGGCATTCAGGCCTGCCTCTGGCACGATGGTTTCGACCAGCGCGGCCAGATTGAGGACCATCACCATTTGATCGTTGATGGCGACCAGCCCTTCGAGAAACGGCACGACGGTATCGTGGCCCGCGCCGGGTGGCGGCGGTTGCAGCGTATCTTCGGGCACTGTGACGATGTCGCTGACCGAATCGACGATCCATCCGCCGATCTGCGCACCAAATTGCGTGACGACGATCGCATGGCGCGGGGTCGCTTCGGTTGCGCGCCACCCCAGCCGTGCGGCCAGGTCAATCACCGGCAGCACCGTGCCGCGCAAATTGACCACGCCAGCAACGTAATGCGGTACACGCGGCAGTCGCGTTGTCGGGCTCCACGCGCGGATTTCGCGGATCGACATGATGTCGAGCCCGAACACCTGGCCTTCGACTTCGAAGGTGATCAATTCATGAACCATGGTTTGCCTCTCTGGCTGGGGCGCCCTGCGCCACCCGGCGCACGCCTAATCAACGCGCCACCCGTCGCACGCTCAATCAATGCGCCACCCGGCGCACGCCCGATCAATGCGCCACCCGGCGCACGGCGACAGCCAGCTTGGCCGGGTCGAACGGCTTGACGATCCAGCCGGTCGCGCCGGCGGCCCGTGCGCGCGCCTTTTTATCCTCGCTGCTTTCGGTGGTAAGCACCAGGATCGGGCGATCGCGATGCCTGGTGCCGTCGCGCAGCCGCTCGATCAGGCCAAACCCGTCGAGCCGGGGCATGTTGATATCGGTGATCACGACATCGACTTCGTTGTGCGCCAGCCATTCAAGCGCGGCCATGCCGTCCTCGGCCTGCGACACGTCGAAGCCTTGCGCCGATAGCGCGTGATTGAGTAGCGCCCGCATCGACGGGCTGTCGTCCACGGTAAGAATGCGGGTCGCGGTGGTCATGCTGGATTGCTCGCTGTTTGAGTCTGGAAACGATCGGGCCGCAACTTTGGCTTCAGAAAAGTTCGACCTCGCCGGTGGACTTTGCGGGACGGATTGTGGGTATATCGGGCGGCGCGAAACAGTCTTCGACATGGCGACAGCGCACCTGGCCGGACGCGGGGCGGAAATCGACACGCCGGGCGCTGGTGCCGCCAAGGTCGGATCGCAGCAGTTCGATGCCTTCGCGATGGACAAAGTCGCGCGCAAAATCGGCGTTGGCACTGCCAATGCGCATCGTCGTGCGATTGACATTGGCCCCGCCGTAAAGTCGTGCCTTTAGCCGGGCTTTGCGCGCACCGCGCAGCAGCATGTGATTGACCAGCAGTTCCATCAGGTACGTGCCGAAATGTTCGTCGATCATGGCCCCGGCAAAGCCTGGGTTGGCGTCCGGATCGCCACACAGATTGCCACCAGAGGGCGGCTCGGCCAGCAGAAAATGGTTCATCCCGCCCAGCCTGGCCTCGGGATCGAACAGGCACAGCGCAACGCAACTGCCCAGCACGGTCGAAAATTCGGCGCAGGCATCGGCACTGACGAGCGCCTGGCCTTGCATCACCGTGACCCGTTCGCGGGCAATGGCAT
>JAYTHT010000391.1:0-4005 GCA_043732365.1 Novosphingobium sp.
TGGACGCGGCGTCACAGTGCCGATTTCGGTAAAGCCAAACCCCAGCGTCAGCATTGCGTCGGGCACGACCGCATTTTTGTCGAACCCTGGCGCCAGCCCAACCGGATTGGGAAATGGTATCCCCGCAACGCGCTGGATCAATGTGGCGGCCATTTCGCGCGGACGCGGCAGTGGCATCACCTGCAGGGCGGCGACAGTCAGGCGGTGGGCGGTTTCCGCCGGGATCTTGAACAGCAATGGGCGCAGCAGGCGATAGGACATTGGCAGATGGGGTTTCACTATATCTTGCACGGCGCGGGTCTTGGCGCAGAACCGGGCAGGGCCGGTCAGGATCGCACTTTGGGCGACATGGTGTTTCGCGCAAGGGGGAAAGCC
The DNA here is from genome assembly GCA_043732365.1 of Novosphingobium sp. Lineage (GTDB taxonomy): Bacteria > Pseudomonadota > Alphaproteobacteria > Sphingomonadales > Sphingomonadaceae > Novosphingobium. The sequence continues at coordinate 376 of JAYTHT010000391.1, forward strand.
GCGAATTTAGGGCAAATGCCGCAATTTGCAGCAAAGCTGGCAAAGTGTTGCCGTCGCGCCACCCATTTGGTGGATTGCATACAATTCATGAATCGCCCCGTGGCCTGGAATTGCACTTGCGACACGAACTATCAGGTTCCGTAATGTATCGAATTCCAGACTTTCGAGCAGTCGCAGCACACGGTCCAGCCAATTTTTTTATTTCCGCAATGCCGTCGTCTGACAAATTTTAAAATTTGATAGATATTATTTTAAAAACTTTACATCTATTGTACTTATTGAGAAATTTTTTGAAGGATATACCGGTACATTTTGGATCTGTTCCGATAATTGGTCTTGAAGATCCCGGAGAAACTACGCCCTGACCCTGCGGCATTTGGCGCGCAAATATCGCGCACTGCGCACCGCCGCTCTGCCGTAACGCCGGATGCACCCCGGGACGGCTGGCGCAGGCCGATCAGCGCATGGTCGCGTCCTCGCTCGATCTGCGAAATTAGGCGCCAATCAGGCCCAGAATCTTAGTGATGGCGCCAGGTTTAAGCGTTTCGCCCGATGGGCATCTTGCCATGCCGCACTGCGCTACCTAAATACCAGACCGAATCAGTCTGATTTCCATCGGTGGGCAATTCTGCCTCCGAATTTGGTCCGGGCAAAGGTGCGTTCTGCAATGCGTCTATCCAGCATGGCCGATTATGCCGTGGTCACCATGACCGCCGCCGCGCGGCGGTGTGGGCAGTCGCGCGTTTCGGCGCAGCAACTGGCCGATGAAACCGGGCTGCCCGCGCCGACCGTGCAAAAGCTGGTCAGCAAGCTGTCGGGCGCCGGACTGTTGCGTTCGGTACGCGGCGCGCATGGTGGACTGACTTTGGCGCGCCCGGCGGCGACAATCTCGCTTGCCGATATTATCGAGGCAGTCGAAGGGCCGATTGCAATGGCCGCGTGCAGCGACCGTTTGCGTCACGATGCGCATACCATCGACCGGGCCAATGAGCGAGTGCGCCACGAATGTTCGCTGGAAAGCGCGTGTTCGGTGCGGCCGCACTGGCCACTGGTCGATGCCGCGCTGCGCGGCGTGCTGGCGGGCATTTCGCTTAGCCAGTTAGCCGGACACGACCGGCCCGCACCACCGAAAACGTCATCGAAAACGTCATCGAAAACGTCATCGAACACGTCATCGAACACGGGCAAGACCGCGTCGATATCTCCATTTGTTGAGGCCGAAGCATGACCGACCAGCTCGACGCAGAACTGCCAATTCGTGATGGGGCCGCGCGCGAAGCAGCGGCACGCGCCGCCGATTACGAGCACGGCTGGTCGTCGGACATCGAGCAGGAATATGGTCCCAAGGGGCTGTCCGAAGACACCGTCCGCTACATTTCGGCCAAGAAGGACGAGCCCGAATGGATGCTGGAATGGCGGTTGAAGGCCTATCGCCATTGGCTGACAATGCCGATGCCCGACTGGGCCAAGCTCAACATTCCGCCAATCGATTATCAGGCTGCGTATTACTGGGCCGCGCCAAAGACCAAGGACGGGCCCAAAAGCCTGGACGAAGTCGATCCCGAAATTCTGCGTATTTATGAGAAATTGGGCATTCCGCTGGCCGAACAGGCGGTTCTGGCCGGCGTCGAGGGCGCGCGCAAAATCGCGGTCGACGCCGTGTTTGACAGCGTGTCGGTGGCGACCACATTCCGCAAGGAACTGGAAGCCGCCGGCGTGATCTTCCGCTCGATCAGCGAGGCGATCCGCGAATATCCCGATCTCGTGCGACGTTGGCTGGGCAAGATCGTGCCGATGCACGACAATTACTTTTCCGCACTCAACTGCGCGGTGTTTTCCGACGGTACGTTTGTTTACATTCCAGAGGGCGTGCGCTGCCCGATGGAGTTGTCGACATATTTCCGCATCAATGCCGAAAACACCGGGCAGTTTGAACGCACGCTGATTGTGGCCGACAAAGGCTCGTACGTGTCCTATCTCGAAGGATGCACTGCGCCGCAGCGCGATGAAAACCAGTTGCACGCCGCCGTGGTCGAACTGGTCACCATGGACGATGCCGAAATCAAATATTCGACCGTCCAGAACTGGTACCCGGGTGACGCGCAAGGCAAGGGCGGGATCTACAACTTCGTGACCAAGCGCGCGCTATGCCAGGGCGCGCGCAGCAAAGTTTCGTGGACCCAGGTCGAGACCGGATCAGCCGTAACCTGGAAATACCCCAGTTGCGTGCTCAATGGTGAAGACAGCGTCGGCGAATTTTATTCGGTCGCGGTGACCAACAATTATCAGCAGGCCGATACCGGCACCAAGATGATCCACAACGCGCGCGGCACCCGGTCGACGATCGTGTCCAAAGGCATCAGCGCGGGGCATTCGAACAACACCTATCGCGGACTGGTGCGCGTTGCGCGCAATGCCGATGGCGTGCGCAATCACACCCAGTGCGACAGCCTGCTGCTCGGCGCCGACTGCGGCGCGCATACCGTGCCCTATATCGAGGTCAGGAACCCGACTGCGACGATCGAACACGAAGCGACCACGTCAAAGATTTCCGACGACCAGCTGTTTTATGCAATGCAGCGCGGGTTGTCGCAAGAGGATGCGGTCACGCTGATCGTCAACGGGTTTGCCCGCGAAGTCCTGCAGCAATTGCCGATGGAATTCGCAGTCGAGGCGCAGAAACTGCTCGGCATCAGCCTTGAGGGATCGGTTGGATGATTGGTTTTTCGACTGTTGCCCGATTGGCATATCCCCTTTTTATGATCGTGGATCGTTAAATGCTTGAAATTACTAACCTGGCCAATGAAATCGCGGGCAAGCCGATCCTTCAGGGCCTGTCGTTGTCTGTTGGCGCGGGCGAAATCCATGCGATCATGGGGCCCAATGGCGCGGGTAAATCGACGCTCGCCTATACTTTGGGCGGGCGCCCGGGGTATGCCGCGACGGGTGGCACTGCAACGCTGGATGGTGCCGACCTGCTGACAATGGCGCCGCATGAGCGCGCCGCTGCCGGGCTGTTTCTGGGCTTTCAGTACCCGGTCGAAATCCCCGGCGTGTCGATGGTGCAATTCCTGCGCGAAGCGCTCAATTCGCAGCGCAGATCGCGCGGTGAGGCGCCGCTGTCGGGCGGCGCATTTCTGAAACTGGCGCGCGAACAAGCGGCTTTGCTGAAACTCGATCCCGAAATGTTGAAACGCCCGACCAATGTCGGATTTTCCGGGGGCGAGAAAAAGCGCGCGGAAATGGTCCAGATGGGCATTCTCGACCCCAAACTCGCGATTCTGGACGAGACCGATTCAGGCCTCGACATCGACGCGCTGAAAGTCGTGGGCGAAGGGATCAATGCGATCATGCGCCGGCCCGACAAAGCGGTGTTGCTGATCACGCATTACCAGCGCCTGCTCGATTATGTGAAACCCGATTTTGTCCATGTGCTGGCCGGCGGCCGGATCATCCGTTCTGGCGGGCCTGAGCTGGCGCTCGCATTGGAAGACCAGGGTTACGAGGCGCTGGTCGCATGACCCGTTTGCCCACTCGGCATGATGAGGCATGGCGCTATGCCGACCTGGCCGCGCTCGATGCGGTATGGCCGATCGCGACCCGCACGATCATGGTCGCGCCCGGCGAAAT
>JAYTHT010000392.1:0-4005 GCA_043732365.1 Novosphingobium sp.
ATCGGGTTTTCATCAGGCGCCGGCGCGGGGTCGGCGCGCGTGACCGCAACGCCTTGCGCGCGTAGCGCAAAGGACAGCGCGCCAGTGTAATCCCCGACGACCAACGCGCGCGATGGTGCATGGCGCAGGAAGGCCAGCCGGTCGATCACGTCCTCGACCATGTCATCGGCGATAAACCGGGCCGAATCCTCGCGCATTTCCAACGCGCGCATTCTTTGACGCAACGCAATCCGGCGCGCATTGGCAAAGATCACGGGCGGGGCAGGTTGGGTCTGGCTGGTCATCCCGCCACCCCTGCCGCCATGCGCCGCTCTTGCCAAGCCCGTCGTGGCATCCGACAACAGAACTATATGTGGGATCGGGGGCAAGGTGTGGGCGGCAAACTGGCGGAATTTAACAGGGCCATCGCGCCGCTGGTCGACCTGGTCTTTCCGCCGCGTTGCCCGTTATGTGGCGACGCGGTGGCGCGCCATGGCGGCCTTTGCATCGAATGTTGGGTTGGGCTGGTCGTGCCGGGCGAACCGTGCTGTTCGCAATGCCAGCGCCCTTTGCCCGATCGTATCGCGCAACAGGGTATCGATGCGGCGCTGGCGATGGCCGATGCGGTGAAAGGGGAATGGGTCTGTGCGCCATGCCTGGCCGATCCGCCGGCGCATGCGGGCATCGTGGCTGCGACGATTTACAATGCGGCCTCGCGGCGCCTGATCCTGTCGTTCAAGCATGGGCGCAAGATCGGGTTGGCCGACCTGATGGTGCAATTGATGGTGCCGCGTTTGCCGGTGCTTGATGGCGAATGGCTGGTGGTGCCGGTGCCGTTGCATCGCTGGCGCCTGTGGCGGCGCGGGTTCAACCAGTCCGCACTGCTGGCGCGGGGCATCGCGCAGGCCCTGCGTCAGCCTTTGGTGGTCGATGCGTTGCAACGACTGCGCGCGACGCCAACGCTGGGCCATCTGGGCAGAACCCGGCGCGCGGCACTGTTGCGCGGCGCCATTCGTTTCAATCCGGCCCATGCCGCGCGGCTGAAAGGGGCCAATGTGGTGCTGATCGATGATGTGCTGACCAGTGGGGCCACGACCGATGCCTGCCTGAAGGCTTTGCGCAAATGCGGAGTCCGACGGGTGCAGATCGCCTGTTTTTCTCGCGTGCTTGATGAAACATTGGCGATCGCCGCGCATTTGCAAAAATACGCAGACGGTGTGACGGCGCTGCCCGAAGTGCCAGAAGCTGCGGGAGCACAAACCCAGGCTGCGGGAGCACAAACCCAGGCTGCGGGAGCACAAACAATGACGCCCGAAGCGTAAGCTTCGGGCGTCAGGCGTGACGAAGTTTCAGCGAAGATAGTATGTTTGCACATACCGGGCGGCCCCCCGACCGCCAACGCTTATGGTCCCTCATGTTCTCCTCACCAGGCGATTCAACGCACCGGCCTGGCGAAGTATTTCCCTGAACTTTGGCGCCATATTCACGCCTTACAGCGTTGGATTTATGCGCCGCCTTGCGGCGGTCCAGATCACGGTTCCCTCAAACCGCGTGCTCTGTTTGCCGCGATCATTGTCCTGTGGAAATGGCAATGTCACACAATCGTAGATTTTGCCCCCCCCCTGTGGTTATCCTGCAACAAATGCAGCATAGACAGCACGCTGTGCGAACAATATTTCAAGGAATCCATCATTTCCGCACCTGATTCCAGCCGACTGGACCTCCACGACCAGAACTTGAGAGAGCTGGGCAGCGTGTTCATGCCGCGATTCGATTCGCATGGCCTGGTGACAGCGGTTGCCGTCGATCACGCCAGTGGCCGCCTGTTGATGCTCGCCCACATGAATGCCGATGCGATCGCACGCACGCGCGAGACCGGCCATGCCCATTTTTGGTCACGATCGCGCGGGGCGCTCTGGATGAAGGGCGAAACGTCGGGCCACGTACTCCGCGTCATCGAAATGCGCGTCGATTGCGATCAGGATGCGATCGAATTGTTGGTCGATGCTGCGGGGCCGGCCTGTCACACCCTGGCGCAAAGCTGTTTCTATCGTCGGATTACCGATGGTGGGACGCTTGAACGCGTCGAAGTTTGACGCTTACGTTAAGGTCAGCTAGCGTCAGGCAATGTCGATGCAGCCAGCCCCAAAACCTGAACCTGTCCACCCTGTTGACCTCGAGGCAGGTCATCATACCGGTCATTTGCATCAGCCCGATGCGCTGGCCCGCGACAGTTACACCATTTCCGATTTATCGGCCGAATTCGGAGTCACCGCGCGCGCGTTGCGGTTTTATGAAGACGAGGGCCTGGTTGCGCCGACCCGGCACGGGTTGTCGCGGATCTATTCAAAGCGCGATCGGGCGCGGCTGGCGTGGATCATGCGCGCAAAGAATGTCGGGTTCAGCCTGTCGGACATTCGCGACATGATCGATCTGTACGACCGCAACGACGGGCGCAATGAACAGCGCCGCGTGACCGTGGCGAAATGCCGCGAGCGGATCGACAATTTGCGCCGTCAGCACCACGATATCGAGGCAACGATTGCCGAATTGACCAGCTTTGTCGCGCTGGTGGTGGATCGTGACAAAAGCGCCGGGTACGACCTGCCGCATTGAACGGTCGGGCACCAGATTTCCGGCCATTCGCGAAAATATCATTCAGGAGCAATGCCATGCCCGTTTACAAGGCACCGACCCGTGACACGCGCTTTGTCGTCAACGAATTGATCGGTCTGGAAAATTTCCAGAATCTGCCAGGTTTTGCCAATGCCGGTCAGGATTTGACTGATGCCGTGATCGAAGAGGCAGGCCGGTTCGTCGCCGAAGTCATTGCCCCGCTCAATCAGATCGGCGACCGCGAAGGCTGTACCCGCCATGCCGATGGCAGCGTCACCACGCCGACCGGTTTCAAGCAGGCCTATCGCCAATATGTTGACGGTGGCTGGGCGACGCTGAGCGCGCCAGAGGCGTTTGGCGGGCAGGGATTGCCGCATGTGATCGGGTTTGTGATGGAGGAATACCTGGCGAGCGCCAACCAGGCGTTTGCGATGTATCCGGGGCTGGCCAATGGCGCGATTTCGTCGATCATCGCCAAAGGGTCGCTACAACAGCAGCAGATGTACCTGCCCAAAATGGTCAGCGGCGAATGGCTGGGCACGATGAACCTGACCGAGTCGCAGTGTGGTACCGACCTGGGCCTGTTGCGCACTCGCGCCGAGCCGCAGATCGATGGCAGCTATGCGATTACGGGCACGAAGATTTTCATTTCGGCAGGCGATCACGATTTGTCGGACAACATCATCCATCTGGTGCTGGCCAAGACGCCGGGCGCGCCCGAATCGTCAAAAGGCATTTCGTTGTTCATCGTGCCCAAATTTCTGGTCAATTCAGACGGATCTGTGGGTGCCCGGAATGCCGTTTCGACAGGGTCGATCGAGCGCAAGATGGGTATCCACGGCAATGCGACGTGCGTGATGAATTATGACGCGGCGACAGGGTTTATCGTCGGCGCTGAATGCAAAGGCCTGGCCGCGATGTTCATCATGATGAACGCGGCGCGCCTGGGGGTGGGCATGCAAGGACTGGCGCAAGCCGAGGCAGCCTATCAAAACGCGGTGGTTTATGCGCGGGATCGGCGCCAGGGCCGGGCGCTGACCGGCCCGGCAGAGCCCGATCAAAAGGCCGATCCGCTGTTTGTGCACCCTGATGTGCGGCGGATGTTGATGGATGCCAAGACGTTTACCGAGGGCATGCGCGCGCTGTGCCTGTGGGGCGCGTTTCAGGTCGATCTGTCGCATTGCGCCCCGACCGAAGACGAACGCCAGGCCGCCGACGATGTGATCAGCCTGCTGACCCCGGTGATCAAGGGGTATGGCACCGACCGAGGATACCAGGTCGCCACCGACATGCAGCAGATCTGGGGCGGGCACGGCTATATCGTTGAAAACGGTATGGAACAGTTCGTCCGTGATGCGCGGATCGCGATGATTTATGAAGGCGCCAATGGCGTGCAGGCGATGGATTTGT
>JAYTHT010000393.1:0-1104 GCA_043732365.1 Novosphingobium sp.
AGTTCGATCCGGTGAGCGGCAACAGCCATTTTGCGTACGAGGAAAACGGCACCCGGCACGAGATCTGGATGCTCGATGCGGCGAGCGCCTGGAACCAACTGCGCGCGACAAGGGCCGAGAACGTCGCCGGTTTTGCGCTGTGGCGACTAGGGAGCGAGGACGTAGGCTATTGGGCAGCGGCAAAAGCACTGCCGACTGGTCGCACGCCCGACCTGGCGCGCTTCACGCCGGTCGGTAATGTCGATGTTCAGGGCGCAGGCGAGTTGCTCCGGATTGAATCGACGCCGCGGGACGGCATCAGACAGATCGATTTCGACCATGCCGGGTTGATCCGCAATCAACAATTTACCCAGCTGCCAACGCCGTTCGTTGTTCGCCGCGGGGGCAATCGTGCGGGTATGGTCGCCCTGACGTTCGACGACGGCCCGGATGCGAACTGGACACCCAAGATTCTGGACGTGCTCGAGGCCAAGCACGCGGCAGCCACGTTTTTTGTGATTGGCGAAAATGCTTTGTCGATGCCCGGACTTCTCAACCGGATCATTGCGGGGGGCAGTGAAATCGGCAACCATAGCTATACCCACCCGAACATGGCGCAGGTCTCCGATACCGGCATCAGGCTCGAACTTAATACCACCCGGCGCTTGATCGAAGCCTATACCGGGCGATCAGTCCGGCTGTTTCGCGCGCCCTATTTTGGCGACGCTGAACCGACCACGACTGACGAACTCCAACCCGCCTTCATTGCTCAACAGCGCGGCTATTTGAACGTCGGACTGCATGTCGATCCCGACGATTGGCAGCGCCCGGGTGTGAAAAAGATTGTTGATGCGACCTTGGCCAAGGTCGCAGCCGGTACCGCCGAAGAGCCGACCAAGATCGTGCTCCTCCACGACGGCGGCGGCGACCGCTCACAGACGTTGGCCGCCTTGCCCGCGATCATTGATGGCCTGCGTGCCAAGGGCTTAACGCTGGTGACGATCTCGGAGCTGGCGGGCACGTCGCCCGCCGTGGTTATGCCGCCTGTCACGGGATGGGATCTGCGCGCCGTTCAAGCCGACATTGGTGTCTTTCTTTTGATTGCAGGCGTCTTTTGGACGATTA
>JAYTHT010000394.1:0-1103 GCA_043732365.1 Novosphingobium sp.
TGCTCGCCGCTGCCGAGGCCGGCGCGACCTGCGTGATCCAGCCGGGCGGATCGATCCGCGACGAAGACGTGATCAAGGCCGCCGACGACGCAGGGCTGGCCATGGTCTTCACCGGGATGCGCCATTTCCGCCATTAAAATGTGCTGGGCACCGACCACCAGGGCGACCAACACGGGCCCCGGTACAAAAAAGCCGCTGCATTTCCGGGAATGCAGTGGCTTTCGTGTTCGGAATTTTCTCTATCTACGATAGTTGGGCGTGCACCACTCGCGTCAGCGATAAAACACGTGGTTATCGATTTGTGCGATGCGGGTTTTGCCCGAAACCGCGTGAATGCGCGCGGCATGGAAAAACAGCGCGCCTTCGGCTGGGCTTTTCCAAGCACCGCGATGCGCAATCAGCGCAATCCGGACCGCGTTTTGCCAGGTGTGGCTCGACCGGTTGATTGTTGGCATGGTGCCGCCGTGAATAAACGAAAACTGCGCATGCTGCATCACCACACCACAATACGAACCGGGAAAACGGCCCGATGCCGTGCGCGCGACGATCACACGACCGACTGCGAGCTGTCCAGCCAGGCTTTCGCTTCTGGCTTCGAAATACACAGCGCCCGCCATGCATTCGATATCCTGGGGCAGAGTGGCGGGAACCGGAACGGCTTCGACGAGTTCGGCCAATGAGGCCGCGGGCGACATTGCAATGTCTGCATCCGAGGCCCCGGCAGAAGCGGTGGCAGGGTCGATCGCGATGTCTTGTAGCGACGCGGTGTCTTGAATCGACTGGGCCGTGGTGCCGGCCAGTATGGCGACGCTCTTTGGGTCGGTAACGACCGGAGATGTGCCTCGCGCATCGATGACCTGCAATTGCGGGTCCTGGGGGCGGGCTTTGGCACCGGTTGTGCCGAACACCGCCAAAGTCAGGCTCAAGGCAAAGCCAAGCGCACTGGCCAGGCGAAACGGATAACTCACTCTGTATCCAAATTCGGCGGTGGACATCGGGGCAAGGATCGACCGCCCATCGAACCCCGGCAAAAATTGCCATGTGGTTGATCGGTGCCGAGGGCCGAGCCGTCTGCCCCCCGTCTGCGTGCCTGCGAAACCGGC
>JAYTHT010000395.1:0-3999 GCA_043732365.1 Novosphingobium sp.
CCATAGCCGATGCGCAAGCGCTGCTGGTCACGATCCGCGCCATTGGCGCCGACGGGCTGTATCCGCGTGATTACACGCCCGCCGCGCTCGCCGCCGAAACCGCCAGAGGCGAAAGCGCCGATCTCGACGCTTTGGCCAGCCGCCTGTTCCTCTGGCTGGCCGAAGACCTGCGCGACGGGCGCACGCCGATGCCCGATCGCCAACAGTGGTTTGCCGTCGACCCCGATCAGGATCTGCATCCCAATTCGCAATTGCTGGCGCAAGCGACCGAATTGCATGACGTGCCCGGCGTGCTGGCATCGCTGACCCCGACGCACCCCGATTACGCCCTGTTGAAAGACATGCTGGCCAAATCGAAAGACCCCAAACAAAGCGCGATGATCCGTGCCAACATGGACCGCTGGCGCTGGCTGGGCCGCGATCTGGGTCTGCAATACCTGATGATCAATGTGCCCGAGCAAGTGCTGCGCCTGACGGTGAACAACAAGATCATCCATTCCTATCGCGCGATCGTTGGCCGCCCGGGCAAGACCGCGACGCCGCAATTGGCCGAACAAGTCAAAAACGTGGTATTCAACCCGACCTGGACCGTGCCGCAGTCGATCGTGGTGGGCGAAGGGCTGGGCAAGAAATTGATGGCCAACCCCGCCAAGGCCCGCCGCGAAGGCTATGTCGCGACGCAAGCCGCCGACGGCATGATCACCGTGGTGCAACAGCCGGGTGACACCAATTCGCTAGGCCGGGTCAAGCTCGACATGCCCAACGAACATGCGATCTATATCCACGACACACCCAACCGTGCGCTGTTTGCGTTGCCCGCGCGGGCGCTGAGCCATGGTTGTGTGCGGGCCGAACATGCGACCGAACTGGCGATGACGATGGCGATCCTGGGCGCCGATCTGCCGCCCGAAACCGCGATCGAATACAACCTGTCGGGCAAATATACCAAAGTGCCGATGGTCAAACCGTTCCCGGTCTACATCGCGTATTTCACGGTCGCGCGCGATGCGACCGGCCTGATGCGCAGCTTTCCCGACATTTACGGACGCGATCCGGCGGTCCTGGCCAGTTTTGCCCAACCGCGCCAGCTGCACACCACCCAGCGCAAGAGCAACGAGGCGATCATCAAGCTGGATAATCCGCTGTAATCCTGGCCCGGCGGGCGGAGTGAGCCGGGGCGGATATTGCTAACCCAGCGCCAATTTGTCGGCGAACAGCAGGCGGCCTGCGGCCAGATGCCATAGCGCCTGGGGAAAATCGTCCGGGGCCATTGCAAAACATCCGTCGCTGCGCCCCAGCCGACCCCATTTTTGCAGCATGTCGGGCGCGGCATACCACGCCGGATGCATCACGATCGCGCGCTGTGCCGCGTTGGTGTTGTCGGCATCGATCCCGCCCAAACGGATCGACGGGCCATATTTGCCATCGTACCATTCATACGTGACATAGGCGCCGCGCGACGTCGCTTCACTGTCGATGTCATTCGAAAACCGTTTCAAAAACCCGTCGTGTTCGCTGTCCGACCCTTTGCCATGGGCCACCAGAAACGAATGGACCATGCCCGCGTCAAGATCGGCGAAATGCAGCCGTGGCAACGACGAGGGCAGCGCGAAGTCGGCAATGCCAACGACATCGGTGCGCCAGACCTGGGTCCGAACGCGGTCCAGCTGGTCTTTGGCGATCGCCAGCACGCGGCGATGCTGCGGTGTCACCGCATAAGCCTGTGCAAACACGCGCGGGCCTGCCACGCCGGTGGCCAGTACACCGGCCAACAGCGCGCGCCGGGTCAGGATCGGGGTCAGGTCTGGCCTCCCAGCGCGACCAGTGCCGCGCCATCGACGCGCATGACGGTCCATTCGTCCATCGGCCGCGCGCCGAGCGATTTGTAAAACCCGATGGATGGCGCATTCCAATCGAGCACCCCCCATTCCAGCCGCGCGCAATCGCGTGCGATGGCAATCGCCGCCAGATGCGCGAGCAGCGCTGTACCCAGCCCCGCACCGCGCGCCTGAGGCCGCACATACAAATCCTCGAGATAGATCCCGGGGCGGCCTTCGAATGTCGAAAAATTATGAAAAAACAGGCCAAACCCTTGTGCTACGCCATCGACTTCACCGATCATCACTTCGGCATGCGGGCGCGGGCCAAACAAGTGCCGGTCCAGTGCAGCGACGTCAAACCGGACCTCGTGCGACAGCTTTTCGTACGCGGCCAAATCGCGAATCAGCGTGGCGATCAGCGGCAGATCGGTCGGAACGGCGGCACGGATGGCGATTGTCATGCTATTTCCCTATAACCATACGGTCACCGGTCACATTGACCGATCCGATCCGGCGCAAAACTGACTGGCCCAACAGGCTGACCCCGAGCCCGCGCAACACCACCGCGTCGATACCCGACAAATCCTGCCCGGCGATCTCGATCCGGTCGAGCTGAACGTGTGCGCCATAGCCGGTGCCCGATGCGGTGTTTGCCACGGGCATATAGGCCGACGGATCGACCGTAATGCCGACCGCCGCCGCATCCGTCTCGGACAGAGCGACACCGTCGGCGCCCGTATCGATCAGAAAGCGGACCGGGTGGCCGTTGACGTCTGCCGACAAGTGGAACTGGCCGCCGGTATCGCGTTCGATCGTCATTCCGCCTATTGCGGGCGCGGCGGCGACATTTGCAGAAGAGAGTGTCGCCAATTGCGGCGGGCCAGCTTCGCCGGCTGATGATACCGCATCCGACGGTGGCCGGGCTGTCGCGAGATGTTCGAGCGAGGGCGCAAACACGACCACCAGCACGAGCAGGCCGATCGCAAAGATCAGATAGCGATGCATCCGTGCCTGGCCCGGTTCAGGCGACCGGTTCGGCCGTCACCGAAACCGGCTGTGCAGCCTCGATCCCAGCCTCGATCCCAGCCTCAATCTCGGCCACTTTTGCCTCGACCAGCATGACAATGTGATCGAGCATGTCGGCCGATTGGACATGGTGATCGGTCACTCCCGACAGATAGACCATGTGTTTGCCATTGCCGCCGCCGGTGATGCCGATATCGGTTTCGCGCGCTTCGCCCGGACCATTGACAACACAGCCCAGCACCGACAGCGAAATCGGCGTCTTGATATGCTGCAGCCGCTTTTCCAGCGCTTCGACCGTACGAATCACATCAAACCCCTGCCGCGCGCACGACGGGCATGACACCACGCGCACACCGCGCGTGCGTAGCCCCAGGCTTTTGAGGATTTCAAAACCGACGCGCACTTCTTCTTCGGGCTCGGCCGACAGTGACACACGCACCGTATCGCCGATCCCGGCCCACAGCAAATTGCCGATGCCGATCGACGATTTGACCGTGCCGCCGATCAGCCCGCCCGCCTCGGTAATACCCAGGTGCAGCGGGCAATCGACCGCGTCGGCCAGGCCCATATAGGCCGCCACCGCCATGAACACGTCCGACGCTTTGACCGCGACTTTGAATTCGTGGAAATCATGATCCTGCAACAGCTTGATATGATCGAGCGCGGATTCGATCAAAGCATCCGGACAAGGCTCACCGTATTTTTCGAGCAAGTGCCGTTCCAGGCTGCCGCCATTGACGCCGATACGGATGGCGCAGCCATTGGCCTTGGCCGCGCGCACCACTTCGGCCACGCGCGCCGCACTGCCGATATTGCCGGGATTGATGCGCAGACACGCAGCGCCCGCATCGGCCGCCTCCAGCGCGCGTTTGTAATGAAAATGGATGTCCGCAATCAGCGGCACACGCGCGGCGCGCACGATCTGGCGGAACGCGGCCGTGCTCGCCTCATCGGGGCAGGACACCCGAATCAGGTCGGCGCCCGCATCCTCGCACCGGCGGATCTGATCGATCGTCGCGACGGCATCGGAGGTCAGCGTGTTGGTCATGGTCTGGACCGTGATTGGGGCATCCCCGCCGACGGGAACCGCGCCGACCATGATCTGACGGCTTTTGCGACGCGCGATATCGCGCCATGGACGTATGGATGACAT
>JAYTHT010000396.1:0-1102 GCA_043732365.1 Novosphingobium sp.
GCGGATCGTACCATCGGTAATGCCGCCAGCGGCGCGCACATCTGCCGGGACACTATAGTGCGTGGTTGTCGCCGAATGACAGGCCAGCGTTTCCGACCCGCCCAGACTGACCGCCAGTTTGATCAGGCGCAGCGCATCGAGCATTGCAAACGCTTCTGCCTGCCCGCCATGCAGATGCATCGAAAACGTCGATCCGGTGCCTTTGCATTGCCGGTCATAGACCGCGCGTTGCGGTGTGCCTTCAGCCAGGAAACCCAGAAATGTAATCCCGGCAACTTTGGGATGATCGCGCAGGAACGTGGCGACCAGCACCGCATTTACCATCGCGCGTTCCGACCGCACCGCGACGCTTTCCAGCGAGCGCAGCACCAGCCAGCACGTGAACGGATCGCAATGGCTGCCCAGCATCGTGCGCCATTGCAGCAGCGGCTCAATCACTTCGGCGCGCCCGCTGACCCCGCCCGCCAGCAGATCGCTGTGTCCGCCGCAGTACTTGGTCAGCGACGTCATCGTCAGATCGACGCCCAGTTCAACCGGGCGCTGCGCAAATGGCGCGAGGAACGTGTTATCGCACACCACGAGGGGCCGCCGACCGGTGCGCGCGCCGATTTCGTCGGCAATCGTCACAATCAGCGCAATATCTGTCAGCGCGGCGGTCGGGTTGGCAGGTGTTTCGATCACGATCAGCGCCAGCGGGCCCTTGGCCAGCGCCAGTTCGGCCTGCGCGCGGATATGCGCGCCATCGCACCCATCCAGGATCGGCACCGCATGCGTGCCAAAATTCGGCATCATCTGGTTATACAGTGCTTCAGTGCCGCCATAGATCGGCCGGCTGACCAGAACGCTGTCGCCAGGTCGCACATTGACCAGCGCAATCGCGCTATGCGTCGCCATGCCCGACGCAAACACCGCCGCGCGGGGCGCGCCGTCAATCGCCGCCAGCCGCGTTTCGAGCATTGTCAGATTGGGATGCGACAGGCGCGCATAGATATACGCCGGCTGTGAATCCGGCCCGGCCATCGGCCCGGTGCCCTCGAAATAGGCCTCATGAATATCGCGCGCCTGCGCGGCGCTTTCATAGACGAATGTCGATGTCAGATAG
>JAYTHT010000397.1:0-3990 GCA_043732365.1 Novosphingobium sp.
GTGTCAGGACCGAATGTCACCGCCGGCGGCTACGCGTGGATCATCGGCGCGATGGTGGTCGGCGCCAGCATCGGGCTGTATGCCGCGCGCATCGTGAAGATGACGCAGATGCCCGAACTGGTCGCGCTGATGCACAGCCTGGTCGGCCTGGCGGCGGCGCTGGTGGGCTTCGCCAGCTACATCGACCATTCCGTCGTGCTCGTTGGCGCCGAAAAGAGCATCCACGAGATCGAGATCTACATCGGCATCCTGATCGGGGCCGTCACCTTCTCGGGGTCGCTCATCGCCTTCGGCAAACTCAAAGGCAAGATCGGCGGCAAGCCGCTGTTGCTGCCGGCGCGCCACTGGCTCAATCTGGCCGGCCTGCTGACGGTGATCTGGTTCGGCGGCGTTTTTCTGCACGCCGAGTCGGTGAGCGCCGGCATGATGCCGCTGCTGGTGATGACCGTCATCGCGCTCCTGTTCGGCATCCACATGGTGATGGCGATCGGCGGCGCCGACATGCCGGTGGTGGTCTCGATGCTCAACAGCTATTCAGGATGGGCGGCCGCCGGCATCGGTTTTTCGCTCAATAATTCGATGCTGATCATCGCCGGTTCACTGGTTGGATCGAGTGGCGCGATTCTGTCGTACATCATGTGCAAAGCGATGAACCGCTCGTTCCTGTCGGTGATCGCGGGCGGTTTCGGCGCCGCGCCGGAGGCAGGCGACGGTTCGGCAAAGGAACAGCGGCCCTGGAAACGCGGCAGCGCCGAAGACGCAGCCTATATCATGAAAGAGGCCGAAACCGTCATCATCATCCCCGGTTATGGCATGGCGGTCAGCCAGGCGCAGCATGCCTTGCGCGAAATGGGGGATCAGTTGAAGGCGCACGGGGTGAGCGTGAAATACGCGATCCACCCGGTCGCGGGCCGCATGCCCGGGCACATGAACGTGCTGCTGGCCGAGGCCAATGTGCCCTATGACGAAGTGTTCGAGCTCGAAGATATCAACGGCGAATTCGCGCAGGCCGATGTGGCGTTCATTATCGGCGCCAACGATGTGGTCAATCCAGCGGCAAAGACCGACAAATCATCGCCGATCTATGGCATGCCGGTGTTCGACGTGGAAAAGGCCAAGACGATCTTCTTTATCAAACGCTCGATGGGCGGGGTCGGTTATGCCGGCGTCGACAACGATGTGTTCTATATGGACCAGACCATGATGTTGTTGGCCGACGCCAAGAAAATGGTCGAGGACATCGTCAAGGCGCTTGCCCATTAAATTGGGCGCGCGATGACCATGCGTTCCTCGTTTGCCGGCGGCGCAGCGCCTTATGCCTGCGATCCAGACCATTCGCGCGGTCGTGAATTCGCACAGGAAGGCGCAGCGGCGCGCGGGCCCCGCAGCGTGTTTCAGCGTGATCGCGACCGGATCATCCATTCGATCGCGTTCCGACGCCTACGCCACAAGACACAGGTGTTTGTTGCGCCCGATGGCGATCATTATCGCGTCCGGCTGACTCACAGTCTCGAGGTCGCGCAGATCGGACGGGTCATTGCGCGTGCGCTCGGGCTCGACGAAGACCTGACCGAGGCGCTGTGTCTGGCACACGATATCGGGCACCCGCCGTTTGGTCATGCCGGCGAAGATGCGTTGCGTGATGCGCTGGCCGACCATGGCGGGTTTGACCACAATGCCAACACCTTGCGTGTGCTGATGCGGCTGGAAAGTCCGTATGTCGAACACGACGGGCTAAATCTGACATGGGAAATGCTGGAGGGACTGGCCAAACATAACGGCCCGATCGCCACACCGTCGTGGGCGCTGGCCGAACTGAACACCGCGTTTCCGCTGGATCTGACGAGCCATGCCTCGCTCGAGGCGCAAGTGGCGGCGATTTCCGACGACATTGCGTATGACAACCACGACATCGACGATGGGTTGCGCGCCGGGTTCCTGACGCTCGATCATTTGCTCGAACTGCCGTCGCTGGCGGGGCAGTGGTATGCGATCGAGGCGCGCTATCCCGACGGTCCGCGTGACCGGCTGTTGCGCGAATTGGTGCGTGGGCAGATCGGGGTCATGGTCAACGATGTGCTGGACGAAACGCGAGCGCGGATTGCCCATAGCGGGGTCGCCAGCGCGGCCGATGTGCGTGCAGCGGGCCGCGCGTTGTGCGGCTTTTCCCCGGCGATGCAAGTGCAGGAACGCGCCTTGAAACGGTTTATGTACGACCGGCTTTACCTCCATCCGGTCCAAGCCGCCACGGCCGAGATGGCGCGCGATGTCATCGCCAGCCTCTATGCCGCTTATGCCGCCGACCCGGCGCTGTTGCCCACGTCGTGGCACGCGCGCCTGCCGCTGGAAGAACCGGGTCGCGCGCGCGCAATTGCAGACTATATCGCCGGGATGACCGACCGGTTTGCCATCGACCAGTTCACCCGGCTGACCGGGCGTCTGCCCGAAGGATTGAGCAATGTCTGAACCTGAACGCGTGCCGCTGCTGCTGGTTGGCGCGACCGGGTTGATCGGCACGGCGGTCATCGCGGCTACGGCACGCGGTGATCGCGTGCAACTGGCCGCACTGGCCCGACGCGAAGTCGCGCTGCCGATCGGCGCAAAGCTGGAAATGCTGGTGGCCGATCCGGTCGATTGGCCCGCCGCAATTGCCCGGGCACGGCCCGAAACGCTGGTGATCGCGCTGGGCACAACGATCAGGACGGTTGGCGGCGATCGGCAGTCGTTTCGTGCGGTTGATCATGATCTGGTGGTCGAATCAGCGCGCGCGGCACGTGGGGCAGGGACGCGGCAGGTGGTTCTGGTCTCATCGGTCGGGGCCGATCCGGCATCACGCAGCTTCTACTTGTCCGTCAAAGGCGAGACCGAAGCTGCTGTAATCAAGCTGGGTTTCGCGCGACTGGATATCTTGCGCCCCGGATTGTTGCGAGGGCATCGGAGCGGTTTGGCGCGGCCCGCCGAACGCATCGGGCAGATCCTGTCACCCTTGATCGATCCGATGTTACACGGACGATTGGCGCACTATCGTTCGGTCCATGCGCGCGATGTCGCGGCGGCGATCCTGGCGCTTGCGGGCGAACAAGGCCGCGGGCGCCACGTGCACTATTCACCCGATATCCACAGGCTTGCTCGCCACGCCTTGACCTGAATTATAAAAATGATGCAAAGGCATAAGCGTCACTGATCGACGCGGGAGAGTTCTGCGCGATTCGCCTCCTCACAGCGGCGCATCGTTAGGACGCCGAAGGAGCAACCGCCCCGGAAACTCTCAGGCACCAAGGACCGCATGGATCAATAGTGATGCTCTGGAAAGCGTACCGGCCTCTAAGGTCGGCGCCACCGAAGGGGTAACCGGCGAACGCCTGCATTTTGGGTTTGCTGCCGTTAAAACTCTCAGGTTCCGTGACAGAGGGGGCTCCGTTTAACGCACCATTGCGTGGAGCCGATAATTGTGAGCAACACAGACAATACCGTCCCGTTTCCCGGCAGAAACCTGGAGCAACTTCCGCTCGATTGCTGGCACCGGCTACGCAATGCCCGGATGGTTCCGTTCGCCGGGCACATGATGCCCGTGCAGTACGAGGGGATCATCGCCGAACATCTATGGACTCGCAAAAACGCCGGGCTGTTCGATGTGTCGCACATGGGGCAATTGCTGATTGCCGCGCCGGGTCCGGATCAAGGCCCCGCTGAACGCGCGCTGGAGGCATTGTTGCCGGTCGATCTCGCCACGCTGGGCCTAGGTGGACAACGCTATTCGCTGCTGCTGAACGATCGGGGCGGCATTCTCGATGATCTGATGGTGACGCGCTGGCCCGGCGGGTTCTTCGTGGTGGTCAACGGTGCCACCAAAACCGCCGATATCGCGCATATTGCGGCGCATTTGACACATACCGTTACGCTGACCGAGCGCACAGACCACGGCTTGTTGGCTTTGCAGGGGCCGCGCGCTGGCGAGGCCCTCGCATCGCTTGGCATCGAACCCGCTGC
>JAYTHT010000398.1:0-1098 GCA_043732365.1 Novosphingobium sp.
CCGGTCTGGTGCACCACCTCTGGATCGAGATCGAGCGTGGTCTGCGCGTGGACCAGCAGGCGATACAGGCCGGTGCCGCCCGGGATCGCCGACAGGCCGACCGATTGGCGCGCGGCGGGCAAATATTCGTCGGCCAGGAACGCGCGCAATTTGCGATAAGCCGGATAGACCGCCTCATGGGTCGCAACGGCAAATGCGCGTTCCATCCGCGCCCGGGCGGCCGGTGACGTATGGCGCGGCAGATGGCGCAGCGGGGTCATGAACAGCGAATGTTCGGGCGGACGAGCCAGGATCGTGTCGATCTCTGCCACCATGTTGACGACGGTCAGGCGCGGTTCGACAATGCCGCTGGCAATGCCTTCGCGAAACCGATTGATCGCATTGTCAAACAGCACCGGCAGGGTGCGTTCCAGATCCAGCCGCGCCTCGATATCGGCGGTCGTGCGCAGCGATCCGCCTTCGCTGGTTGCCGCCATTTCGGGAAATTCGACCGGAAAGCCCATGAAATGGTTGAACGGTTGCACGCCGGTCAACGCCTGCGTCGCTGGCGCCAGGATCGCGCGCTGATCGGCCAAAGTGTGCTGAAACACCTCATACGACAGCTGGCGTGGCGCATCGAGTGCGCCATAGTCGATCGCGGCAAGCGCGCCCATCGAATGCGCGATGACCGCCCGTTGCCGTTCTGCCAGCGCGGGTGTGAATGTCAGGATCAGCAGGTCATGCGGCACCGCTTCGCCGCGCGCCAATGCGCCCAGCGGGTCCAGCGACTGTTGCGCACGGCTGTCTATGGCAAACAGGCGATCGAGCCGGTCGGCCATCGATGCGGCGACAACGGGTGATACAGGCGCAGCTACAGGCCCGGTATTGGCGGACGAAACCGGGCGGATGGGCAAGGGTGGCGTGTCGAGCCGGGCAATCGCCATTGCCGGCGCTGGCTCGCCGGACGGTGGCGTAATAGGTGAGCCCGCGCATCCGCCAAACAGCAGCGTCACTGCCAACAAGGTGGCACCGCAACCCCGGGTCAGGACCATGGGTGCGCCCGGTACCACCGTGTCAGCACGTATTTAACGCCCTGGGTGACTGGCGCGCCCGCATGCA
>JAYTHT010000399.1:0-3984 GCA_043732365.1 Novosphingobium sp.
CGAATTCGCCGTACATCGACAGCTTGGTGTGCTCGTTCGCCATACCTTCGGCGAGCAGCGCGACGCGGCTCTGACGAGCCGAGAAACGGCTTTCGCCCAAGTAGTAGTTGTGCGCGTTGGGGAACGGCGTTGCGGCAAAGCTGGTCGCGATGTCGTTGGTCTGGTTGTGGTCGCGATAAATCCCGGCGAGTTCGAGGAACCCGCCCGGGGTCAGCTTGATACCCTTGAAATAGAACGTGTCGTTATGATGTTCCTTTTCAACCGCAGTGGCGACTTCAGTCTTGGCCACAGCCTTGACGTCGTCCTTGGTCATCGGCGGCGCAGCGGCGATTTCCTGGTTGATCGTGCCGACCTGGGCCTGGGTCTGGGCGACCTGAGTCTGGGTGGCAACGGCGGTGTCGCGCTGGGCACGCAGTTCGTCGCGCAACGAGGCGACTTGCGCCTTCAGCTCATCGACTTCGCCACGCAGCATCAAGTCGCGCGGTTCGGCGCTCGCTGCTTTGGCGTGGCTGTGGTGCCTGGTATGCTTCTTTACGGCGGCGTGCGCATTTGGTGCGACGACTGCACCAAGCGCAACAGCAGCCAGCAAGGCATGGTTGAATTTCATAAACGGGCCCTTTTTTTAGATTATTTTGTGACGCCAGAGCGCGCTATGGGCCAAATGTTGCCGTTTTGTGACAAACGCTAAGCCCCGTCGCGCCCCCGCGTCAGGACGCGCGGCTACTACGATGACCTGTGTCAACTTGGCCACAGGTGTAATCGCGGCTGCCACCGCTGCTTTGCATTGCGGGCGGTGACGTATCAGATGCTTGGGTGCTCGCGGCGGGTCTTGGCGTTAATCATGACGGTTCCGACCGTGCAGGGACGACTTGTCCCGCCGCGGCAGCGCATGGCCACCTAGATCGCCGCCTTGCCGGGATGAAAAGTTGCATGATGTTGCACCGTTTCCAGGGTCGCAGTCCGGTTCGCCACCCGAAAGCGCGCGCATCATTCAGCCAACGATTGTCCGAAAAAATTGCCGGCCACAGCGCGGTGAATGTGCCAAATGCGCCTTATTGCCGTCGAGGGGGCCAGCGCTGGTGATTGATCTAACCCGATAAAATGTCTGCCGCCGCAGAATTTCAACAATCCGAACCGCTAATAACTCCGCCTTAACCAGCGGTAACTATACGGATTAACGATGAAACACATACGCAACCTATTGGCTGCCGGGGCAGCTACCGCCGGTTTCGTTGGGGGACATTCGGCATACGCTGCCGGAACCCTGGCCGGCACCGTAATCCAGAACACGGCCAATGCCACGTATTCGAGCGGATCGAACATCAACACGATCCAGTCGAATACGGTGACGGTGAAAGTTGATCAGTTGATCGGCGTGGCGGTTACGGTTTTGACCAGCACGCCGGTAACCATCGGCACGGCACCGGCGGTGCTGATCTATCAAGTCACCAACACCGGCAATGGTGCGGACAGCTTTGACCTGACCGGTGCGCCCAATGTCAGCGGCAACACATTCAGTGCAACTTTGCAGACCGTGGCCATCGATACCAATGGCAACGGCGTTTATGATCCTGGGGTCGACACGGTAATCACCAACGGTGCGGCCAGCCAGACTCTGGCGCCCGACGCGACGATCAGAGTATTTTTGCTGGCGGCATCGCCGACGACGGCGACCGATACCCAGACGTCGCAAGTGCGCCTGACCGCCACATCGGTCATCGGCACCGGCACGCCGGGCACGCTGTTTGCAGGCAAAGGCACGGGCGGGGTTGACGCAGTGGTCGGCGCATCGGGTGGCACAGCCAATGCGTTGGCCAATCTGATCGCCAGCATGGCAAGCGTCACGCTGACCAAGTCGGCGGTAGTTGCCGATCTATATGGCGGTACCAATCCAGTTCCTGGTGCGCTGGTAACATATACCATCGTTGCGCATGTCACAGGGTCGGGCACGGCGGGCAGCCTGACCATCACCGACTCATTTCCGGCCGGAACGACGTACCAGGCCAGTTCGCTGACATTGGGGGGAACGGCATTGACCGACACCGCCGATAGCGATGCGGGTACCGCGTCGGCAACCGGAATTACCGTTGCACTGGGCAGTGTCGCCGGCGGAAGTGCCGACAAGACGATCGCTTTCAAAGTCAAGATCAACTGAATTTCACATCATCAGCATTTTATTCAAACCACTTTCAATTTTGAATGAGGATATTCAACATGCGCACTTTTTCTCGGAATTTGATGACCGCAATGGTGATCCTGTCCGCTTCGCCGGTCTTGGCGATGTCGGCTTCGGGGGCGGTCCCGGGCGCGGTTGCGCTCGACAGCTCGATCAAGCTGGACAAGATCGTGACCGAAAATGGGCAGACGAAGCACGAATACGTTGCGCCGCAAAAGGTCGTTCCGGGCAACCATCTGGTATTCGTGACCAGCTATCGCAACACCAGCGATAAACCGGTCGATCATTTTGTCGTAACCAATCCGGTTCCATCGCCGGTTGCGCTGGAAAGCGCGAACGCCGACAATTTCGAAGTATCGGTCGATGGCGGCAAATCCTGGGGCAAATTGGCCCAGTTGACCATCGCCAAGCCGGGCACAAGCGTTCGCGCCGCGCAGGATTCCGATGTCACGACCGTCCGCTGGGTGATCCCTGTGATCGCCCCGGGTGCGTCGGGCACGCTACAATATCACGCCGTGGTCCGCTGAGCGAAACCACATAATTTGTGAAAGCCTGAGGTCCGCGGGCGTGATGTTCGGGGTGCGGACCATTTTGTGAGCTAATAACCATTCAGGAGAATACCATGAAGTACGCCAGCAAGCTGCTGGGCGTGGCGAGCACTGTTGTGCTCGTCGCACTGGGTGCAAACCCTGCCTATGCCGCAGGTACCCTCGCGGGTACGAGCATTACCAACACTGCCCAGATCAACTACTCGGTGAACAACGTTGCGCAGACGGCCGGAACGGCGTCCAACACCGTTCTTGTCGACCGCAAGGTGATCTTTACCGTGACCAACGTCGGCGCGACCACCACGGTCACACCGGGTCAGTCGGTCGCTTATGACACGTTCAATCTTCTCAACAGCTCAAACGATACACTCGATTTCTCGTTGGCTGCGGTGAATCAGGCCGTTGGCGCGACGGCGCAACATGGCGGCACCGATGCCTTTGGCGTGGCTGGCTTTACATATTATATCGATACCAATGGCAACGGCGTCTATGATCCGGGCATCGATCAGCAGATCACGTATCTGGACGAAGTTGCGCCAGACACCACGAAGACGGTGTTTGTCGTTGCCAGCGTGCCGCTGACCGCCACCAATACCCAGGTTTCGGGTATTGTTCTGACCGCAACCGGCCAGTTGGGCGGAACTACCGGTACCCAAGGTGCCAATCTGGTCGCCAGCACGGGTGCATGGACGCCTGGTACCGTTCAGACGATCTTTGCCGATGCCGCCGGTGCAACCGACGCCGCGCTTGATGACAAATACTCGGCCAAGGGCGACTATACGGTCTATGCCCCGGTGCTGACACTGAGCAAGCTTTCAACGATTATTTCGGATCCGATCAACGGTACAACCACGCCCAAGGCGATCCCCGGGGCAATCATTGAATATTGCATCGTGGTGCAGAACGGTTCGGGGGGCGCGCCAACCACTGCCCTGTCCGTAAGCGATCCGTTGCCCACGCAGGTAACGTATCTGTCCAGCTTTGGCGTCATTCTCAACGGAACGTATACCAGCGGCACCTGTAATGCCGATGGCACCGCCGGAACCGGCTCGAACAGCAGCTTTGCCGCTGCTACGTCGGGCAATTCGGGCACTGCAAACGGTACGCTCAGCAACGTTTCTGCTGGCGGCGCAACGACCATGCGCGTTCGCGCAACGATCAACTGACGTGAAACGGACGGGAGACTTTCGTCTCCCGTCCGTTTTCGACACGATGATGCGAACAAACCCGCCTTTGAAACTGGCGGTGAAGGGAATGGCC
>JAYTHT010000400.1:0-1096 GCA_043732365.1 Novosphingobium sp.
TTTGTCGCGCTGGACAGCGACATGCTCGAAATCAACCCGCTCGTCGAATCGGCGCCAGACTCTGCCGGAAACGCCAAATTGCTCGTGCTCGATGCCAAGATGAGCTTTGATTCGAACGCGCTCTATCGTCACCCCGACGTGTTCGCATTGCGCGATGAAACCGAGGAAGACCCGGCTGAAATCGAAGCGAGCAAGTACGACCTTGCCTATATCAAGC
Organism: Novosphingobium sp.; assembly: GCA_043732365.1. Classification (GTDB taxonomy): domain Bacteria; phylum Pseudomonadota; class Alphaproteobacteria; order Sphingomonadales; family Sphingomonadaceae; genus Novosphingobium. The sequence continues at coordinate 218 of JAYTHT010000400.1, forward strand.
TCGACGGCAACATCGGGTGTATGGTCAATGGCGCGGGCCTGGCCATGGCAACGATGGACATCATCAAGCTGAACGGCGAATTTCCCGCCAACTTCCTAGACGTGGGCGGCGGCGCGACCAAGGAAAAGGTCACGGCCGCGTTCAAGATTATCCTGAAAGACCCGGCGGTGAAGGGCATTCTCGTCAATATCTTTGGCGGTATCATGAAATGCGACATCATCGCCGACGGCATCGTTGCCGCAGCCAAGGAAGTGAACCTACAGGTTCCGCTGGTCGTCCGTCTGGAAGGGACGAACGTTCAGCAGGGCAAGGACATCCTTGCCAATTCCGGTCTCCCCATCGTGGCCGCGAACGATCTTGGCGATGCCGCCAAAAAGATCGTCGCCGAAGTGCAGAAGGTTGCCTGACCCATGTCGATCCTCGTCAACAAGCACACCAAAGTCATCACCCAGGGGATGACCGGCAACACCGGCAAATTCCACACCGAACAGGCGCTGGCCTATGGCACGCAAATGGTTGCCGGCGTGACGCCGGGCAAAGGCGGCGAAAGCCTGCTCGGCCTGCCGATTTACGACACCGTGGCAGAGGCTGCGCATGTTACCGGCGCGACCGCATCGGTGATTTACGTGCCACCGCCATTTGCCGCCGATTCGATCCTGGAAGCAATCGATGCCAATATCGAACTGATCGTCGCGATCACCGAAGGTATCCCGGTGCAGGACATGATCCGCGTCAAACGCGCGCTGATCGGTTCCAAATCGCGCCTGATCGGCCCGAACTGCCCCGGAGTGCTGACTCCCAATGAGTGCAAGATCGGCATCATGCCCGGCAGCATTTTCAAAAAGGGCTCGGTCGGCGTCGTCTCGCGCTCTGGCACAC
>JAYTHT010000401.1:0-12527 GCA_043732365.1 Novosphingobium sp.
CAGCGCAAACGGCCCCGCGGGATAGAAAATTTCCCAGGCGACATTGTCATGCGAACGCTCGTGGATCAGCCCGACGATCACCGCGCGATGATGATAGCTCCAGCGCGCGGGCGTAAACCCGGCCTCATCGCGCGTGGGGGAACGCCGCCCTTCGGCCGCGACCAGCAATCGTCCCTTTAACACGCGTCCATCGCTCAATGTCACCGCCACCCCGTGCGCGCCGCGCTCGCGCGCAATGACCTGCGCATTGGGCAGAAATGTGATCAGGTCCTGGCCTCGTGCCGCCTCGTACATCACCAGCCGCAAGTCGCGATTGGCAAACATCCGGCCCAGCGAACCTTCGCCAGCATCCGGGCGAAAATCGATCCGCCCCGGCTTCATCCCGTCGGTGACCGCAATCGCGGCGATTGGGCACCCGCAGGCGGCCAGCGCATCGGTCATGCCCAGATGGGTATACAGATTCCAGCTGGCGGTCGAAATCGCCGAAGCGCGGGCGTCGAACCCGTCGGCGGTCAGCGTCGCCGGATCGGACGCATCGACGACCACGCTGGCAATGCCTTCGCGCGCAAGCCCGATCGCCAAAGTCATGCCGACCAGGCCACCACCCAAAATAACGACATCACTGTTCAAAACATCGGTCAATTGCCTGCTCCACACGTATCGCCCGGTCCGGCATCCAGATCGAGACAGCGCCCATCCATGGTCCCGGGTGGCAATTTCAGCCCCACCCATGCCGCCAGCGTCGGGGCAATGTCTACCGTTTCCACCGGGCTGGGCTGTTCAAATCCGGTCATTCCCTTGCGCCAGAACAGGATCGGCACACGCCGGTCATAATCCCACGGGCTGCCATGCGTGGCGACAATGCCCTTGCCGGGCACCGGCAACGCCATCACCCCACGTTTGAGCAAGACCACCAGATCACCCGAACGTGGCGCATAAAACGACGCGCGAGCCCGCTGGATCAGGCTCCATTGTTCGGGCGAGCCACTGGGCATCGGTTCTGCGGCCAGTTCCGTCGCGGTAAACACCTTTGCGACTTGCGGCCGGCTCAACAAATCGTCGCGCGCCGCCACAATCACCGCGCTCTTTTGTGCAGGCGCAAGATCATTGCGCACCCACATATCGCCAGCAGGCCCTTCGCCCAGCAACAACCCCTTGGGGTCAAGCCCGAGTTTGGCCCCGACGCGTTCCCCCACCGCCTGTGGCAGCAGCATGGCATCGGCGCGTTGCGCCTGGGGCAGCGCCTGTTGGCGCAGCCGTTCGGGCATGTCGAACCCGCCATGATCGGCAGTCAGCACGACCGCGTAATCGATCCCGCGCGCATCGAGCGCAGCAAAGAATTCGCCCAGCGCAGTATCGAGCTGGTGCAACTGGATGCACATTTCGGCGCCCTGCGTACCATAGCCATGCCCGATGTAATCGGTCGCCGACAGGCTGATCGACAGCACATCGGGTGTCACCCCGCGCCCCAGACGATCCGCATCGACCAGCCGCGTCGCCAGATCCAGCACCGCGTGGTCAAGCCGGGGCGAGGCGCGAAATGCGGCGGCATCGCCCGCGGTCAGCGCAAATCGCCCAGTCCCCACGGTAACTGCGCCAGCCGTAACGGCGCGATCTTTCGGCGCGCAATAGTTCGGCAACGCATAACCGGGATCGCCGGCCGCCAGCGCACTGGCCACGGCCGCATTCTGTTCGACGGCAACACGGCCCACGGTTTCGCCTTCCGATGTGACAAACCCCTTGACTTTCCACCAGTACGCCTGGTCGATGCGATGGCCGCCCATCATCAGCGCGGCGCGGTCTTTGCCCGACACCGCGATATTGCGGCTGCTCGGCCACACCGCCTTGATCCGTTCGCCCAGCGTCGGCGCCAGCAGATGCGTGACAGAGGCGACATAGTCGCCAGGGGCAGCGGTTTTGGTTTCGTCTTCGGCGCAATAGACCGCCTTGTTGGCGCGCGCGATCGATTGGTCAAACCAGGTGTTGGCAATGATCCCGGTGTGCGCCGGGCGCATTCCGGTCATGATCGTCGAATGCCCGGGGCACGTTTCGGTCGCGGCATGTGACTGATATCCGGCGGGAAATACTGCGCCACCGGCCAGCCTGGCGAGGCCGCCGGCGAAATGCGACCGATATTGCGCAAACAAATCCGCCGAGAACTGATCGATGGAAATCGCGATCACCAGCCGCGGCGCAGCGGGCGCCGGCGCCGGGCCGTGCAACGTCGCCACGGGCGCAGTATGGTCCCGTGCGATCGCTTGAGAGGCGATCGGCAACGTCAGCCCTGCGATGATCAGCATGGCCTTTTGGGCATAGCGCATACGTTTGATGCTCCCTGGCGGGTCTGTCGCTGGACTCGGTGCGACGTGGAACCTATCTGATGCGCTGATGGCCTCCGGCAACGCGCGGTGCAAGGGGTCCTGCACCTTTGTCACTTGTCCCGCCAGAGATCACCAACGATGCCAGCCTTTTGCGTTCGCCTGTTCACCGCGCTGTTGTTGATGCTGGTTTTCGTGCCTGCTCACGCAGATAGTCTGACGCGAGGCCGCCCGACGCACATTCACGCAACGCTGGTTGCAGAACGCGCCGCCGCGCCGGGCGACACAATCACAATCGCACTGCTGATGCAGCCGGACAAGGACTGGCACGGCTATTGGTCAAACCCGGGCGATGCGGGCCTGCCGCCCACGCTCGACTGGACTTTGCCAAAGGGCGCCACCGCTGGCGCAATGCAGTTTCCCGTGCCCCAGAAACTGGTCGTCGCCGGGCTGATGAACCATGTCTATGCGCATGATTTCGCGATCCTGATCCCGCTGACCGTGCCGCGCACAGCGGCGCCGGGCACGACTTTGCCGATCAGCGCCAAAGCCCAGTGGCTGGCCTGCACCGCGGCCATCTGCGTTCCCGAAGACGCCGTCATTACGGCCACGATCGCCATTGCCGCGCCCGGCACGACGCCTGTCGCCGATCCGCGCTTTTCCGCATGGCGCGCCGCGCTGCCTGCTCCGCTGGACCAACCGGCACACTTTGCCACGACCGCCACCGGCTATCGGCTTGCGATCCCGTTCCCGGCGCGTGCCGCGATCACCGATCCACACTTGTTCCTGGCGACCGACGGCGTGATCAATTACGCCGCCGCACAAGCATTCAGCCGCAACGGCGACATGTTGATCGTCGATCTGGTGCGCGCAGCCACTCCGCCAGCACAAAGCCCGAACACCCTAGCCGGCGTGCTGTCGCTCGGCCCCGATGGATCGGGCATCAGCCTGATTGCGCAGTCCGGCCCGGTACCGGCGGCTGGCGTATCGCTCGCCGGTGCGACACCGCCTGCGGCGTTTTCGTGGCGCCTGCTCGGATTGTCAGTGCTCGGTGCGCTGCTGGGCGGGCTCGTGCTCAATGTCATGCCCTGCGTCTTTCCGATTCTCAGCCTGAAGGCGCTCGCGCTGGCGCGCGGCAACAGCCAGCACGCGCATATCGACGCGCTGGCCTATTCCGCCGGAGTGATCCTGGCCTGTCTCGTCCTGGGCGGCGTCATGTTGGCCTTGCGCGCCGCGGGTAGCGAAGTGGGCTGGGCGTTCCAGTTGCAGGATCCCGGTGTCGTTGCCGTCCTGCTGTTGCTGGCGGTCGCAATCACTGCCAATTTTGCCGGGCTATATGAATTGCCGGGCCTGTCGTTTTCCAGCGGAGCCCCGGGCAAGCAGGGCATGCTCGGCGCATTTGGCACCGGCTTGCTTGCCGCATTTGTCGCCACACCTTGCACCGGGCCGTTCATGGCCGCCGCAATGGGCGCTGCGCTGGTCCTGCCGACGATCGCCGCGCTCGCAGTGTTTGGCGCGCTCGGACTTGGTCTCGCGCTGCCGTTTCTGGCGATCGGCTTTATCCCGGCAGTGCGCCGTGTGTTGCCTCGTCCTGGCGCGTGGATGGTGTGGTTTCGCCACGCGATGGCAGTGCCGATGGGCCTGACCGTGCTGGCGCTGGCATGGTTATCCTGGCGGCTGGGCGGCGCGACGTTCTGCGCCACTGCGCTCGCGCTGGCGGCGGGCGTGGTTGTGCTGCTGGCGCTTACCGGCCGTTCACAACACGCGGGTCGCGGGGCCGCCGCATGGATCCTGCCCGCGCTGATCGCGCTGGCCGTCATTGCCGCGGTCGGCACGCCGCGCCTTGCCAGCGCGGAACGTCACGACGATGCCAGCCTGATTGGCGCCAAACCGTTTACCCAGGCCGCACTCGATGCCGCGCGCGCCGCGCATCATCCTGTGTTTGCCTATTTCACCGCCGACTGGTGCCTGTCGTGCAAGGTCAATGAAAACGTTGCGATCGAAACTTACGCGACTGCCGCCGCGTTCCGCAAGGCCGGCGTAGTCGTTCTGGTCGGCGACTGGACCCGCCGCGACCCCGCGATCACGCGGTTTTTGACCAATGCCGGAGCCGCTGGCGTCCCGCTATATCTGTGGTACCCGGCAAGCGGCCCGCAAACTGGCAGCGCGCAGAAATTGCAACAAGTGATGACGCCCTCGACGCTGCCGACGCTGGCTGCCAACTAGGCGAAATCCACCTGGCGTTCGTCATTCCCGCCCGCGCGGGCATGACTGGGTAGATGTCGATTGGCTATGCCTGGCGAACCAGCAACCCGCCGCAATCATACGAATTTGTTGTCGCGCGGGAACCCATTGGGCGGTAGGCGCCCCGCTGCGCCGCGCGCAACTTTCCACGGCAACAAATCCTTTTCGCTGCGTGTGCGCCCGCTGTCGCCGCCCATCGGCCACGACAGCCCGTCTTCCAGCCGCAAGCTGATCGCATCGGCCATGCCGCCATCGCGATAGCGTTGCAGCCCCACGCCCTGCCCTTTGGCCAGCACCGGCACTTCGTTCAGCGCAAAAATCACCAGCTTGCGGTTGTCACCAATCACCGCGACGTGATCATGTTCGGGCGCAATTTCGCGCACCACGGTCAGTTTTACGCCGGGCTTGGTTGAAACAACCCCGCGCCCTTTGCGCGTTTCGGCCAGCAATTCGTCCATCTGCGCCGCAAAGCCGCGCCCGGTATTCGCCGCCAGCAGCAATTGACCACCGGGCCGATGCGTGACGATCGCCACGATCTGCGCGTCGGGATCGATGTCCAGCATCGTGCGGATCGGTTCGCCAAACCCGCGCGCACCCGGCAATTTGTCCACGCCGATCGTAAAGAACCGCCCGCTGTCGAGCGCGATCAGCAATTTGTCCGTAGTCTGCGCATGGAAAGCAAACGCCGGGCCATCGCCTTCCTTGAATTTGAAATCCCCATCGAGCGGCACATGGCCCTTTGCCGCGCGAATCCAGTTGCGTTGCGACATGATCACCGTCACCGGCTCTTTTTCGATCATCGCGTCCATATTGAATTCGCGCGTCGGCGCGGCCTCGGCGATCGTCGTTCGCCGGCGGCCCAGCTTTGTATCGGGGCCGTATTCCTTGCGCAGGCTGGTCAGTTCGCGCTTCAGCTTGCTTCGTTGGCGCGCCGGGTTTTCCAGCAGCTTGTTCAATTCGTCCTGTTCGGCCACCAAACCCATCCGTTCGCGCCGCAATTCCATCTCTTCCAGCTTGCGCAACGACCGCAGCCGCATGTTGAGAATGGCCTCGGCCTGACGATCGGTCAGCGCAAATTCGGCGATCATCAACGGTTTTGGCTCATCCTCGCCGCGGATAATTTCGATGATCCGGTCAAGATTGAGATAGGCGATGATATAGCCATCGAGCAGTTCCAGCCGCGCGGCGATCTTTTCGAGCCGATGCCGCGCCCGGCGCAGCATGATGTCGATCTGCGACACCACCCATTCCTGCAACAGCAGTTTCAGCCCGAGCACGCCGGGCGTGCGCCGCGCATCGAGCACATTCAAATTGATTGAGAACCGGGATTCCACTTCGGTCAGGCGGTACAGCGATTCTTTCAGCAGATCGGCATCGACATTACGGCTTTTGGGCACCAGCACGATCCGGATCTGTTCATCGGATTCGTCGCGAATGTCTTCCAGGATCGGCAGTTTCTTGTCGCCGATCAGGTTGGCGATCTGTTCGATCAGCTTGCCCTTGGCGACCATGTAGGGGATTTCGGACAGCACCAGTTGCCATTGCCCGCTGCCGAGCCGCTCGATCCCGCTCGCTTCCCAATTGCCCGCTTCATCGCGCCCGGTGGAAAACCGCCCGCGCACGCGGACCGCGCCTTTGCCGCTGGCATACGATGCGCTGATCGATGCCGGGCTGTCCACAACGACACCGCCGGTGGCGAAATCGGGGCCGTGGAACACCGTCATCAATTCGGCGTGTTCGACCGCCGGATTGTCGATCAGCATCAGCGCCGCATCGACGATTTCGGCGACATTGTGGCTGGGGATCGATGTCGCCATGCCGACCGCAATCCCGGTCGAGCCATTGGCCAGCAGATTGGGAAACAGCCCTGGAAAGATTTCAGGTTCTTCGTCTTCGCCATTGTAAGTCGGGTGGTAATTGACCGTGCCGTCTTCCAACCCGGCCATCAGGCGCATCGCGGTGCGAGTCATCCGCGCCTCGGTATAGCGATAGGCGGCGGCGTTATCGCCGTCGATATTGCCGAAATTGCCCTGGCCCTCGACCAGCGGATAACGCAGCGCAAAATCCTGCGCCAGGCGGACCATCGCGTCATAGACCGACGCATCGCCATGCGGGTGATACTTGCCGATCACATCGCCGACGACGCGCGCCGATTTCTTGAACGCCAGCGTGGGCTCCAGCTTCAGCTGGCGCATCGCCCACAATAGCCGGCGGTGCACTGGTTTCAACCCATCGCGCAGATCGGGCAAAGACCGCGCGGTAATCGTCGACAGCGCATAGACGAGATACCGTTCCGACAACGCCGCATCGAACGGCGCGTCAATGATGGCATCGAAAGGATCGGGATCGTCGCGGGTCGGAGTATCTTTGGCCATCGTCAGCGGACCCTAGGCAGGCCATGGCGCGAAGACAACCGCGCGAAACGCTTAATCCCCCTCTCTCTAGTCGCGGCCCCCCTCTCGCTAATCGGGATCAACGCCCCTGCATGTCACGCGCTTCATCGGGGATACGCACTTCCATGCCATCGAGATCATCGTGCAACACGATCTGGCAGGCCAGGCGGCTGGTTCGCGTAACACCGGCGGCCAGATCGAGCATGTCTTCTTCATCCTCGACCGCGCCGGGCAGGCGGTCAAACCAATCGGGCGCAATGATCACATGGCACGTTGAACAGGCCATCTGCCCTTCGCACGTGCCCTCCAGCGGCATGCCGATGCCCTGCGCCAGTTCCAGCAAGCGCTGGCCGGGCTGACCTTCCGCTTCGACCTTGCGGCCGTCGGTGTCGACGAAGCAGACTTTGACCATTCGTTCACGGCTCCTCGTACGCTTCAGGCTGAAACGCCTTGCGCCTGCGCAGCGGCAAGGATTGCCGCCACCGCCTCGTCCAGTTCCTCTTCCCGGGTATAGCGCCCAAAACCTATGCGGAGCGCGGTTCTGCTATCCCTGTCCGAAAGTTCCAGCGCGCGCAAGACGTGGCTAGGCCGTCCAGAACCGCTGGCGCAGGCAGAGCCCGCAGAAATCGCCACAGTGCGACATTCCGACAACAGCCGCGCGACGTCCAGTCCGTCGATCCGCACATTCAGATTGCCCCGCCAGCGCGCCGTCGCGCTGCCGTTCAAAGTCCACCCGGCAAATGCCGCGCGCGCCCTGGTCCATAGCGCGTCGACATGCGCCGCATCGCTTTCTCGCATTGCGCCGCACAGCCGCGCAGCCGCGCCAAACCCCGCCGCCAGGGCCGGGCTGAGTGTGCCCGATCGTTCACCATGTTCCTGCCCGCCGCCAGTAATCAGCGCATCGACGTGCACGCCGTTGCGTACCCACAGCGCGCCAATCCCTTTGGGCCCATACAATTTGTGCGCCGACACCGCGATCATATCGGCCTCGACCGGTGCGCACAGCTTGCCCACACCCTGCACCGCATCGCACAAGAACAACGCGCCCATCGCCCGCGCACGCCGGGCAATCGCATCGACCGGTTGCACTGTCCCGATCTCATTGTTGACTTGCATGACCGCAATCAACTCCGTGCCGTCCGGGATCGGCACATGGGGATCGACCAACCCGTCGCGATCAACCGCCAGCATGGTCAATGCCGGATCAATCGCCCGCGCTGTGTCCAGCACCGCCGCATGTTCAATCGCCGACACCGCCAGGTGCCGCGTGCCCGCCCCGCGAAGGGCCATATTTCCGCTCCCGCGCAGGGCCATATTTAACGCCTCGGTTGCGCCCGATGTAAAAATCACCCGCCCTCCGGGGGGCAACAGTGCGGCGACCGCATCGCGCGCCACTTCAATCGCCGCCGCCGCCGCACGCCCGGCGCGGTTGGGGCTGTCCGGATTGGCAAACCCGTCGCTGCCCGGCCCGCCCAGCCACGGCAGCATCGCGTCGAGCGCTTCTGGCGCGAGCGGCGTCGTCGCCTGATAATCGAGATAGATCACCGCGCGACAAGTCCCTGATAGACGGCAATAAAGCGGTCGATCGCAAGTTCATCGGTCTCGCGCCCGATCGACACGCGAATCACTTCGCTAGCCCCCGCCACGCCCATCGCGGTCAGGACATGGCTGGTCCGCAACGACCCCGACGAACACGCGCTCCCCGCCGAAACCGCGATACCCATCGCATCCAGCCGGATCAGCAGCGCATTGGCCGAAAAACCAGGCGTGCGACAGGCACCGATCGTGGCAATTCGCGGCGCATCGCCAGCAATCACTTCGCCGCCAGCCGCGATAATCCCCGCCTCCAACCGTCCACGCAGCACCGCCGCATGCACCATCCAGTCCGAACCCGCCTCCAGCGCCGCCGCCATCGCCAGCGCGCCCGGCATATTCTCGGTTCCGCCGCGATAGCCGCGCTCTTGCCCGCCAGTGGGCCGCAACAGCGCCCAATTGCGCACCAGCAAAGCGCCAATCCCGATCGGCCCGCCAAATTTATGCGCCGACACGGCGATCAGGTCGGCGTCAGGCAGCGCGAGCTTGCCCGCGCTTTGCGCGCAATCGGCCAGCACCACGCCTCCCGCGGCGCGCACCTGGTCCGTTACTTGATCAAACGACTGGATAATCCCGGTTTCATTGTTGACGTGCTGGATCGCGACCAGCCCGTTCAACGGCGCACCATCCAGGATCACAGCCCCGGCGCCATCGACGGCCAGGTGCACCGCGTGACCGGCATGGCGCAACACCGCCTCGTGCTCGACAGTCGATGCAGCCACCAGCGGCAGATGCGCGCGCGCAATCGCCAGCGCTATCGCCTCGCTCGCCCCGCTGGTCAGGATAACCTCGCCCGGCCAGTCCAGCGCCTTGCAAATCCTGGCACGCGCGTCCTCCAGCGCGGCGCGCGCGCCACGCCCGACGCGGTGCGGCGACGACGGATTGGCCCACAAGCCAAAGCCGTGATCGAGCGCCAGACGCGCCGACGCACACAGCGGCGTGGTCGCCGCATGGTCGAGATAAACGCCTGTATCGGCCTGTATACGCGGTTGGGACAATGTGGATCCTGCTTGAACGATTGCTTTCGCGCGCTTCGTTTCTATATAACCAGCGATTGAATTTCGGCTTGCGCATATTTGGTGCGATCGAAATACCCCGTTATAATCAGGATCTCCGATGCCCGCAGTCATCTTTCCCGGTCCCGAAGGCCGCCTTGAAGGCCGGTTTCAGCCAGCCGCCCGCGCCCGTGCACCGATCGCCATGATTCTCCACCCGCATCCCCAGGCGGGCGGCACGATGAACGACCGCATCACGCAATCGTTGTATCGCACTTTCGTCGCGCGCGGGTTTGCCACGTTGCGTTTCAATTTCCGCGGTGTTGGCCGCAGCCAGGGCAGCTTTGACAACGGCATCGGCGAATTGTCCGACGCCGCCGCCGCGCTCGACTGGGTCCAGCAGATCCACCCCGAAGCATCGACCACCTGGATCGCCGGATATTCTTTCGGCGCGCTGATCGGCATGCAATTGCTGATGCGCCGCCCCGAAGTACGCGGCTTCATCTCGGTCTCGCCGCCCGCCAACATGTATGATTTCAGCTTTCTGGCGCCATGTCCGTCGTCGGGCATCATCATCCAGGGTGCGGCCGATACCGTGGTCACGCCCAATGCGGTGCAGAAACTGGTCGACAAGCTGCGCACCCAAAAACACATCACAATCCACCACGACGAGATTCCGCGCGCCAACCATTTCTATGAAAACGAACTGGACGACATGATGCGCGCGGCGGACACCTATCTCGACATGCGCCTGTCGCCGGATTGCCTGATCAAATAAACGGCAGGCCAGACGCCAAGCCCGCGAACGCGGGAGTGGCGGCTGGACGGGCGGGCTCAGCCCGGTTAGGCGGACTGTTCCAGCGCGGCGATCCGGATTTTCAGCGCTTCGACTTCTTCGCGCGCATTTGCGGCAAGATCCTTCACTGCGTCGAATTCCTCGCGACTTACAAAATCCAGACCGCCAAACGTGGCCTTGGCACGGTCACGCATCGTTTCGCCCGCTTCGCGGCCCATTCCGGCAACGGTGCCGGCGGCGCTGTTCAACAGTTTGACGAAATCGGCGATCAGCGGGTTTTCGCTTTGCATGTCTGGTCCCATTTTTAGCGGTCAATGCGCGCTATGTGGGCATTGCGCCGCCCGTGGGCAAGACCTGTCCCCAGACAAGATCCGGGCCTAAAGTTGTACCCGCACCGTTGACCCCGATCCATCGGCGCCATCAGCCCCGGGATTCAGCTCAAGCAATTGCAGATTGAGCAGCGAGGCAAAGCAGATCCACACCAGATAAGGCAGCAGCAACACCGCCGCTGTCCGCCGCACCCGCCACGCGAACGCGATCGTCAGCATGACGAGTACGATCAGCGCAAAGATAATTCCCAGCGCCAGCGTCAGCCGGTGCAGCGCGAAAAACACCGGGCTCCAGCTCAGGTTCACGGCCAGTTGCACGACAAACATGGCCACCGCGATCACCCGCCCGCGCGCACCGCGTGCCGATGCGATCAGCGCCAGCGCAATGCCCATCAGCACATACAACGCGCTCCACACGATCGGAAATGCGATCGGCGGCGGGTACAACGCCGGCTTGTCGAGCGTTTCAAACCAGGGATTTGTCGCGATACTCCCCGCAGCCCGGCCCGACAGGAACCCCAGCCCAAGACACAAGGGAACGGTGAACAACGCCCAGCGCAAGACACTGGCACGGAGCTGAGCGGACGAGGCAATCTGTTGCATGGCACCTGCGGTTTTACTGCCCCAGGCCCGCGACCAACGGCCCGGCACGCAGGGACTGCGATTCGTTGACGATATTGACCGCGCATTGGTCCGGACGCAACGTCGCTGAACCGGCTATTGAACCAATACAGCCGCGATCAGGAATTCGACGTTGCCTTCGGGGCCCGTGATCGGGCTTTCGACAATACCATCGACCTGCCAGCCCTCGCCCGTCAGCCAGTCGCGCACGTCATTGCAAACGCGCGCATGCAGCACGGGATCGCGCACCACGCCGCCTTTGCCCACTTCGCCGCGCCCGACTTCGAACTGCGGTTTGATCAGCGCGATCAGCCGTGTGGGGCGTGCTGCAAGCGCCAGCGGCACTTCGAGCACTTTGCGCAAACCGATGAAACTGGCATCGCATACCACCCACGTCGGCGGTGCGATCCCTGCAACATCAAGCAGTTGCGTGGTCAATACGCGCGCGCTCGTCTGTTCCAACACGGTCACGCGCGGATCGCTGCGCAATTTCCAGGCCAGTTGGTTGGTACCCGAATCCACCGCAAACACATGGACCGCGCCGTGGTGCAACAAGACATCGGTAAAGCCCCCGGTGGAACTGCCAATGTCCATTGCCACCGCTCCGGATGGATCAAGCGCGAAATGAACAAGCGCATGCGCCAGCTTGATACCGCCGCGCGACACCCACGGATGGTCGCGCCCGCGCACAGTAATGTCTGCATCGGCAGGCACGGTCTGCCCCGCCTTGGTCAGCTTTGTCTCACCCTGGTACACCAGTCCCGCCAGAATCAGCGCCTGCGCGCGCGCGCGGCTTTCGACCAGCCCGCGCTCGACCAGCAACTGATCGATGCGTTGCTTGCGCGCGCGCGCGGCATTGGGTTTTGCCGCTCCCGCGGTATTGGGTTTTGCCGCGCGCGCGGTATGGTCATGTGGTTCACGGCTTGAGCTCATCGCCCGTCTCTTCCATAGACAGGCCATGCAGATCAACCGCGCGTTCTTACAATTCGTTCCGATCATGGTCGCCACGCTGTCGCTGGCCGCCTGTGGAGAGCCCCCGCCGCATGCTGGCGACAGTCGGCCAACTGCGCCCCCGGTTGTGCGCGCGCCGCCATTACCGCCGCCACCGATGGCCCGCCGCCCAGCCCCTTACACGGTCCCACCGTATACGCCCCCCCCGACCGCGGATGCGCCGGCCACCGCATTCGACTGGCGCGATGCGCCGCTGCCCGCCGGCGACTGGGCCTGGGTACCACGCG
>JAYTHT010000402.1:0-3963 GCA_043732365.1 Novosphingobium sp.
GGCGTCACATCGATCACCCCGGGCAATGCCAGTCGGTCGAGTTCCAGCATCAGGGCATGGACACGCAACCGCAATTCCAAATCGAGCACGATCGGACCATATTCGACCAGCAAATGCCGGTCGCCCTGGCGGCGATAGGTCGCGGCGGGGCGTGCGCCGTCGGCGGCAATCGTGTGCAGAACGGGGATGTCCGGCACCGGCGATGCAGGCGGCGGCAAGTTGCCCGCGAACGGCGCAGGCGCAACCAGCGTGGCGATCAGCGCATCCTGCGCGGTTTCCGCCGCGCGCGCCTCGCCTTCTGACACCGGATCAAACCGCACCGTATCGCCCGGTGAAAGCTGGCCCACTTTCCAAAGATCGGCCGCGATCACCACGAATGGGCAGACAAACCCGCCCAGCGAAGGCCCATCGGGGCCCAGAATGATCGGCATGTCGCCGGTAAAATCAACGGCGCCAATCGCATAAGCATTGTCGTGGATGTTCGACGGGTGCAGCCCTGCCTCACCCCCATCGCGCCGCGCCCATTCGGGTTTTGGCCCGACCAGCCGGACGCCGGTGCGGTTTGAATTGTAATGCACTTGCCAGGGCGTTTCGCGGATCATCCGCACGTCGCCATCGGTAAAGAAATCGGGCGCGCCATGCGGGCCATATAACACCCGCACCGACCATTCATGGCCGATTGGCGGGATCAGTTCAGATGGCAGCGTCGCTGGCGGCACGGTCGCCTCTGACCCGGTCGCGTCGGTCAGCAGATGCAACGTATCGCCGGTCATTACCGCGCGCCCGGCATGCCCCCCAAATTCGCCCAGCGTAAACGCGCTGCGGCTACCCAGATACAACGGCGCGTCAATCCCGCCGGCCAGCAGCAGATAGGCGCGCAAGCCGCCGCCCTGCACCCGGCCCACGCGCAAAACCTGGCCCGGGGCGACCGACACCGGGGTCCAGCGCGGCACGGCCACACCATCCAGCGTGGTGCCACAATCAGCGCCTGTCAGGCAGATCCGCGCCGCGCCCATAAATTGTAGCGCAGGCCCTGCCGCCGTAATTTCGAGCCCTGCCGCGACTTCAGCATTGCCCAGCAGGCGATTGCCCAGCCGGAATGATAGCGCATCCATCGGCCCAGATGGCGGCACACCGACATTCCACAACCCGATCCGCCCCGGATAATCCTGCACCGTCGTCGCCGCGCCCGCGGTCAGCACGCGGATCGATGTCGGCTGCCAATCAAATTCACCCAGCGCGCGGGTTGATACTTGCCCGCTGACAAACGCCGGGCTGCGCACGACGGCCCGCAACCAGCGCAAATTGGTTTCGATCCCCGCCAACCGCGTCGCATCGAGCGCGGCCTGCATGGCCACGATCGCCTCGGCGCGGGTGTCTGCGGTGGCGATCAATTTGGCCAGCATCGGGTCATACCACGCAGGCACTTCGCTGCCGCTTTCGACCCAGCTATCGACCCGCAGCGCTTTGCGATCTTCGTCGGGAAACGCGACTTCGACCAAACGCCCTGAACTCGGCTGAAAATCGCAAGACGGGTCTTCGGCATAGAGCCGGACCTGGATCGAGTGCCCCTGCTGTGCCGCGACAAACCCGTCGAGAAACGCAAAATCCCCCGCCGCGCCGCGGATCATCCATTCGACCAGATCGACCCCGGTCACTTGCTCGGTGACGCCGTGTTCGACTTGCAGCCGGGTGTTGACCTCCAGAAAAAAGAAATCGTCGCGTTGCGCATCGTAGAGAAATTCGACGGTCCCGGCGGAGCGATAGTTTGCCCCCGCCGTCAGCCGCACCGCCGCCTCGATCAGCGCCGCGCGGGTCGCGGCGGGCAAATGCGGCGCAGGCGTTTCCTCGACCACTTTCTGATTGCGACGTTGCAGCGAACAGTCGCGTTCACCCAGTGCCACCACATGCCCCGCGCCATCGCCGAACACTTGCACTTCGATATGGCGCGCGCGCGCGACATAGCGTTCCAGAAACACCCCGCTGTCGCCGAAATTGCCCGCGCCCAGACGGGCGACCATCGCAAAAGCATCGGCCAGTTCGCTTTCATCGGCGCACACTTTCATGCCGATCCCGCCGCCACCTGCCGTCGCCTTCAGGATCACCGGATAGCCGATCCGTGCCGCTTCAACCGCGGCATCATCGGCATCGGTCAACAGCCCGGAGCCCGGCGCCAGCGGCACGCCATGCGCCTGCGCCAGATCGCGCGCAGTGTGTTTCAGACCAAACGTCAGAATGTTGTGCGCCGTGGGCCCGATGAACACGATCCCTGCATCCGCGCACGCTTGCGCAAAGCCCGTGTTTTCCGACAGAAATCCGTATCCGGGGTGGATCGCTTCGGCCCCTGTCGCTTTGGCTGCGGCTAGGATGGCGGGGATATTCAGATAGCTTTCGCTTGCAGGCGCAGGGCCGATCGGCATCGCCTCATCCGCCAGCGCAACATGGCGCGATCCGGCGTCGGCCTCGCTGAACACCGCGACCGAAGCGATGCCCATCGTGCGCAAGGTGCGGATGATGCGGCAGGCGATCGCGCCGCGATTCGCGATCAGGACTTTACGGAACGGCATTTCAGTCATTCAGACGCTCTTTGCAGCGGGTTGCGCGTCCGCTTTGCGCAAGCCGACTTTGCGCAACAGGGGCACGTCGTAAGTCGCAGTGGCGCCATAGCGGTGCGGGGCGTGGGGATCGTGGCGGCGCTTGTCGAACGCGAGCACGCGGGTGCCCAGCTTGAACGCCTCGGCAATGTCGTGCGTGACCATCACCACGGTCAGCCCGTGTTCGCGCCATAGCCGGGTGACCAATTCGTGCATGTCGGCCCGGATACCCGGATCGAGCGCGCCAAACGGTTCATCGAGCAGCAGAATGCGCGGGTGTTTGACCAGGGCCTGCGCCAAAGCCAGCCGTTGCTGCATCCCGCCCGACAATTGCGCCGGATATTGGTCGCGCGCGTGGGTCAGGCCGACCGCGTCAAGCATCGCGTCTGCCTCGGCCAGCGCCGCGCGGCGGCGCGCGCCAAACAACCGGCCCATGATCGGCGCACCCGCGCATTCCAGTCCGAACAGCACATTGCCGATCACGGTCAGATGCGGAAACACCGAATAGCGTTGAAACACTACGCCGCGATCGGGCCCGCATTCGGCACGCATCGGTTCGCCATTGAGCAGGATTTTGCCTTTGCTGGGCGCTTCCTGGCCCAAAATCAGCCGCAAAAACGTACTCTTGCCCGCGCCGGATGGCCCGACGACCGACACGAATGCGCCGGGCGCAATCGCCAGATTGACCCGTTCGAGCACGACCTTTTCGCCGTATTCGACCCAGACGTTTTTTAGTTCGAGCAGCGCGGGATCGGTCATCTGGCGCCTCCGCCAGCCCAGGGGAAACCACGCCGCGAAATGGCTTGCAACAGCGCGTCGGCCGTGATCGCCAGCAGCGAAATCCAGGCGACATAGGGCAGGATGATATCCATCGCGAGATACCGCCGCACCAGAAAGATCCGATACCCCAGCCCGACATCCGACGCGATCGCCTCTGCCGCGATCAGGAACACCCAGGCCGGACCCATCGACAGCCGCAGCGATTCAATCAGGCGCGGCATCATTTGCGGCAGCGCGACCCGGATCGCGACTTGCCACGAATTGGCGCCCAAAGTTTCCGCCTTGATAAACTGTTCGGCAGGCAATCCGGCAACATACGACGCCAGATCGCGCGTCATGTATGGCGCAATGCCGATCGCGATCAGCGCGATCTTGGCCGCTTCGCCCAGCCCCAATGCGATAAACAGGATCGGCAACACCGCGATCGGCGGGATCACCGCGATCACCGTGATCATCGGGCCCAGGATCGCGCGCGCCAGCGGCATCACCCCCAACAACAGCCCGATTGCCAACGCCGACAGCGTTGCCAGCGCCAGCCCCGCGCCCAGCCGCATCAGGCTGGCAAGAGTATCCGCCAGCAGCGTGATCT
>JAYTHT010000403.1:0-3956 GCA_043732365.1 Novosphingobium sp.
AGCAATCAACGTGATCTGACAGGCCAGAATCCAGCCCTTGCGGCGGCCGAGGCGGCCGATTCCGGGCAATGCCAGTCGGTCGACGAGCGGCGACCACAGGAATTTGAACGAATAGGCCAGGCCGATCCATGCAAGCACGCCGATCGTGGCCATCGCGACATGCGCCTCACCCAGCCAGGCGTTCAGCGTACCGATCAACAGCGCGTATGGCAGCCCCGACGAAAATCCGAGCGCCAGCATCGTGCCCGCCTTGCGGCTGGTCAGCGCCACGCGCAGCAACCGCCAACCCTTTGGCCGATTAACCTCCAGCCGGTCCACCTGATCGCCCTGTTTACCCAATCCCGCCAAGTGCATTGCCCCGTTCAATCCACCCCGACCCTAGCAACGATCGTGGCCAGCGCCAGCCCCTTCCCACGGGCCAGTCCCACTGGTCAGACTACGGGGGGGTGACGCAAAGGCCGGTTCGCGCTATGGCAGCGCGATGTCTCATCCTGAAAAACCCGCAAGCGGCCGCACGCGACGTCTGCCCGCTTCGCCGGAATTGCGCCGCAACACCTCGCGGTCACCATTTCCACGTCCCCCTGCCGCGCCCAAAGCCGCGCCCGACCCGAATGCACCGCCGCGCGAAGGCGAACGGATTGCCAAATTGCTGGCGCGCGCTGGCATTGCCAGCCGCCGCGAAGTCGAACGGATCCTGGCCGAAGGGCGCATCAGCCTGAACGGCGAAGTGGTGACCGAGCCGTCGACCGTGCTGAAAAACCTGCGCGGTGTGACGGTTGATGGCAAACAGGTAGCCCCGGCGGCCCCTGCCCGCCTGTTCCGTTTTCACAAGCCGGAGGGCCTGATCACGGCAGAGCGCGACCCGCAAGGACGGCCAACGATTTACAACGCGCTGGTCAATGCACTGCCCAAGGGGTGCCCGCGCATGATGCCGGTCGGGCGGCTCGATCTGGGCACCGAGGGTCTGTTGCTGCTGACCAATGACGGCGAATTGAAACGCGCGCTGGAACTGCCATCGACCGGCGTGCCGCGCACGTATCGCGCGCGCACTTTTGGCGACATCAGCCAACCCCGGCTTGAAGAATTGAGCCAGGGGGTCGAGATCGAGGGTATGCGTTATGGCTCGATCAACGCGAACATGGAACGCCGGACCGGGCGCAACCAGTGGGTCGAAATGACGCTGACCGAGGGCAAGAACCGCGAAGTAAGGCGCGTGCTTGAACATCTCGGTTTGCAGGTGTCGCGCCTGATTCGCACTGCTTATGGTCCGTTCATCCTCGCCGATTTGCCGCGCGGCGCCGCCGATGAAGTGCGTCAGGTCGATGTCGAGAAATTCCGCAAATCCCTGAAAATTTGACCCCCGCAGATTTAATCAGAGCAGAACCAGGTTTCTCATGAGAATTATTGCTGGTGACTGGCGCGGGCGAAAGCTGGTTACGCCGGCGGGTGATACCACTCGTCCGACCGCCGACCGCACACGCGAAACGCTGTTTTCGATGCTGGCCAGCCGGTTGGGCAGCTTTTGCGGCCTGGCGGTCGCAGATTTGTTTGCCGGATCGGGCGCGCTGGGGTGTGAGGCCTTGTCGCGCGGCGCGGCGACGGCCCTGTTTGTCGAACAGGACGCCAAAGCACTCGACGCGATCCGCACCAATATCCGGACGCTGGATGCAGGCACGCGCGCAACGGTGCGTGCAGGATCGGTGCTGGCGCTGGGCCCGGCGCGTGCACCGCTCGATCTGGTGCTGCTCGATCCGCCCTATCGCACGGGCGCAGGCGCGGTTGCGCTCGAAAAACTGATCCGCCTGGGCTGGATTTCGGCGGCCACCTGGATCAGCCTGGAAACCGCCGCCGATGAACCGGTCGACTTGCGCGGATTGACGATCGATACCGATCGCAAAGTCGGCAAAGCGCGGCTTACGCTGCTGCGGCTTGCGCCGGAGCCAGGCGCACCCCCAACAGAGTGACTGCGCCAGCCAGGGTCAGGAACAGCCCGACATAAGCGACCCCGCCAGTCTGCGCGAGCCAACTGGCCGCGAATGGCGCCAGCGCACCGCCCAGAATTCCGCCGCAATTGAACGCGATGGATATCCCGGTGTAGCGCACCCCGGTCGGAAACAGCGCCGGCAACCACGCGCCGAGCGGGCCGTACGCGAACCCCATCACCAACAATGCGCTCGCCAGGGTCAACAGCACAATCGGCACCGACCCTGATGCCAGCCCGGTACCAAATACCAGCCCGACCACCATCGTCAGCGCCGCGCCAATTTTCAGGACGCGCCCCGGACTCGTCCGGTCCGACCAGTATCCCGCCAGCACGATACCGATCGCCAGCGCAAAATTGGCGACCAGTTGCACCGCCAGAAAGCTCTGTATCCGATATCCCAGTCTGGTCGTCGCAAACGACAGCGCAAACGTCGTGGCCAAGTAGAAAATGGCAAAGCATGTCACCACGCCTGCTGTGCCCGCGACGACCGTGCCGGGATATTGGCTGAACAGTGCGCGCACCGGCACGCGCGGCGGCGGCGCCGCTGCCAGCGCGGCGCGAAACGCGGCGGTTTCGCCGATCTTCATGCGCACCCACAGGCCCAGCCCGACCAGAACCGCGCTCGCCAGGAACGGAATGCGCCAGCCCCACGCGGCAAATGCTGCCGGCGGCAAATAGACCGATAGCGCCAGAAACAAGCCGTTGGCGACCAGGAACCCCAGCGGGGCACCCAGTTGCGGCGCCGCACCAAAGCGCGCTTCCCACCCCTTGGGCGCATTTTCCACCGCGAGCAGACTGGCCCCGCCCCATTCACCGCCCAGTCCGAAACCCTGGCCAAACCGCATCAGGCACAGCAGCGCGGGGGCCAATGGCCCGGCGGTCGCATATGTCGGTAAAAACGCGATCGCCAAAGTCGATCCGCCCATCAGCATCAGAGATGCAACCAAAGTGGATTTGCGCCCGACCCGGTCACCAAAATGCCCAAATACGATCGCCCCAACCGGGCGCGCCACAAACGCCAGCCCAAATGTCATGAACGCCAGCAGCGTCCGCGCCGCCGGCGATTGCGCGGGAAAGAACAGGGGCCCGATCACCAACGCCGCCGCCGTTGCGTAAATATAGAAATCATAGAATTCGACCGCGGTACCAACCAGACTGGCGGCCAGAATGCGCGCATGCTGACGCACAGGGTGGATTTGGGTCGGGTGGATTGGGAGCTCGATCATGGAATTGCGGGTTAATTCATCAGGGAAATTGCGCAAGTGGGGTTTAGCGAATGCCAAGCATCGGGGGCGTACTGCAATACGATACTGCCGACGGCATTACCCCGGTAGGAAAAAGGCAATTCCAGCGATGCTGCAATTCTTCTCCAATCACCTGCCAATCCGTGAGAAATTTCGCGCCATGGCGCTGGTCCACACATTGTGGGCGTTGATTGCGATCGGCGCCGCCATATACGCGGGCGACGGTGGCGGCATGATTTACCCCGGCCTGATCGTCGGGCTGGCAATGATCGCGATCCTGATCACGACCGTTGTGGGTGGCCAATTGATCTGCGAGCCTTATGTGGCGACGGTGGTGCGGATGGAGGCCCTGGCGCAAGGTGACCTGGATAGCCAGATCCTTTATACCAATCATCGCGACTGTGTCGGACGCATGACCAAAGCGATGGCGGTGTTCCAACTCAACGCACGCACGGGCACGGACCTGCAACTGGTCACGGCATCGATGGAACAGAGCCTGGCGCGGCTGGCCAATGGCGATCTGAGCAGCCGCCTGACCGAGGCCCTGCCAGTCGAGGCGGAGGCATTGCGCCAATATTTCAACAACGCCGTCGCCGCACTCGAAGACACAATGACGATCGTCACGCATTCATCACAGTCGATCGCCAATACTTCCGGCGAAATTCGTGCCGCATCAAACGACCTGGCGAACCGCACCGAACAGCAAGCCGCTTCGATTCAGGACGCCA
>JAYTHT010000404.1:0-12485 GCA_043732365.1 Novosphingobium sp.
CGCCTTGCATAAAGCGATCGTTCGAACCAGCAAGTCTTGATCAAACTAGAAAATCTAGCTTGCACTAGAATTGAGGAGCGCGCAGATACGGGATGAAGCCCTGGACGACTCGGGGCACCCGGGATGGAGTGCGCTGCGATGTCAACGAAACAATGGATTTCTGCGTCGATTGTTGCGCTCGCGATGAGCCAGGCAGCATATGCACAGGCCGCCGCGCAACCCGCTGACCGGACCGTGGCCGCGCCGACGACCGACGAGATTATCGTGACCGCGTCCAAGCGCGAACAAACCTTGCAAAACGTGCCGATCTCGGTCGCAGTGACCGGCGAGCAAACCATCGAACGCGCACAAATTCGCGATCTGATTGACCTGCAATCGGTGGTGCCCTCGCTCAAAGTCACGCAATTCAACACCGTTGGTCAGACCAATTTCATCATCCGCGGTTTCGGCAATGGCAACGGCAATGTCGGCATCGAAGGGTCGGTGGGCGTGTTCATCGACGGGGTGTACCGGTCACGAAGCGCCGCTTCGCTAAACGATCTGCCAGATGTGCAACGCATCGAAGTGCTGCGCGGGCCGCAATCAACCCTGTTTGGCAAGAATGTGTCGGTCGGCGCGATCAACATCATCACGCGCGCGCCGCAGTTCGACCTTGGCGGCAAAGTCGACTTCACGGTCGGTAACTATGGCGAGATGGTGGCCAAAGCGACGCTGACCGGGCCACTGAGCAAGACCATCGCAGTGCGGCTATCCGGGTCGGTGGACGAACGCGACGGATTTGATCACAATATCGTGACCGGGCACGGGATCAACAATCGCAATCGGTTTTCCGGCCGTGCCGATGTGCTGTGGGTCCCGACCGACCGGTTATCGATACGCATCATCGCCGACCATAACGAAATCAACGAGTTATGTTGCGGGGCAGTCCAGCTGTTCAACGGCCCCGCGTCTCAGTTCATTGCCGCGCCGGCACCCTTCGGACTGGGTGCGGCGGTCAGCAATCCATCGATGATGGCCAGCCGGAAGATTGTGTTCGACCACGATCCCACCAATCATATCGTCGGCACCGGGGTGTCAGGCCAGATTGATTATGACCTGGGCTTTGCCAAACTGACCTCGATCAGCGCCTATCGCGATCAGCGCGATGACAGCACCGAGGATGTCGATTTCACCGGCGCCGATCTGTCCTCGCGCGCGGATCAGACGCACACCCGCACTTTTACCCAGGAAGTGCGCCTGACGTCGAGCGGCAAGGGGCCGTTTACCTGGCTGGTCGGCGGGTTTTACGACCACGAAAATCTGGTAACGAGCAGCCAGATCAATTTCGGCTCGCAAATTCGCAGTTATGCCGATGCGCTGAGCGGCCGGGTGCCGGCCGCCCTGGTCAACGCCCTGCCCGCCGCGCTGCGACCGGCACTGACCGGGCAATCGAATATCTATGCGCTGGAATTCCTGCAAAGCCTTGTCACGCCGTCAATCGTGCCCGGCAAAACCTATTTTCAGGCGGGACCGGCGATCATTGCGCCTTATACGCTAAGCCAGGATTCCTATTCGTTCTTTGGTCAGGCCGACTATCGGCCGACCGACCGCTTGACCATCACCGGCGGCATTGCCTATTTGAACGACCGCAAAGCCTCGACTTCGAATGTCGTGCTGACCGATGCATTTTCGGCGCTGAACCTGCAAGCTGTGCCGCAATTTACGGCGCTTGGCCTGCCCGGTAATATTTACGGCGCACTGGGCGCATTGCAATTCTTTTACGGCAATGCACCCACGCATGCGCCCGTCAATTATCCTAACGCCAATGAATCGGGCATCCTCAAGGGGGACAAGTTTACGTATCTGGGCCGGGCCACGTACGATCTGGGCCATGTAAACTTTTATGCCAGTTATTCCACCGGCTGGAAGGCCGGCGCCTATAACCTGTCAACGGATGCCAGAGCGCCCGATGCCAACGGAGTCGGCCGCACCGCCAGTCCGGAAAATGTAACGTTGTACGAAGTCGGTGCAAAAGCGGCTTTCCGCAGCGGATACCTGAACGTTGCAGTCTTCAAGCAGACCATCAAGGGTTTCCAGTCGAACGCCTTTACCGGAACAGGGTACAGTCTGGTCAATGCCGGGCAGGAATCGGTGCGTGGGGTCGAGGCCGAGGGCGCCTATCGCCCAGCCAGATGGTTATCGCTGACCGGCGCGGCGACTTACCTCGATCCAAAATATGATTCGTTCTTGCGTGCGCCTTGCGTCAGCTTTGACACGGTGCAGTGCCCGCTCAATCCCGCAACCGGCCAAATTCCGGCATTCCGCGATCTGTCCGGACAACGCCCAGCCGGCATTCCCAGATGGAGCACCTCGGCATCGGCCACGATCAGCCGCGACTTTGGCAAGCTAAGCATGTTTTTGCGCGGCGAGTTTGACTATTCCAGCCGGACCCAGCTGACCGATGTGGTGCCCGCGCAATATGGCAGTTCGCTGACAAGCGATGTCAATGCCAGCCTGGGACTTTCCCTGCCCGAGCAAAAGATCGAATTGCTACTGTTCGTGCGCAATCTGACGCAGCACACCACGCTGGTCGGCGCATTCCCGACCGTTGCCCAGACCGGTAGCTATACCGGCTATACCAACGATCCGCGCACTTATGGTGCCACATTGACCAAGCGGTTTTGAGGACTTTAATGACCGAAACACAGCCAAGCACCATGACCGCGCTCGATATCGAAGCCTTGCGCGAAAAGTACCGCATCGAACGCGATCGTCGTCTGGCCGCCAATTCCGCCGAGCGGTGCTACCGCGATCCTGCGCAAGGGTTTGATGCGCTGCTCAATGACCCATACGGTACCGCGCCGCCGCGTGCGCCGTGTCACGACGATGTTGATGTGTTTGTCGTCGGCGGCGGCTTTGGTGGCCTGATGACCGCAGCGCAACTTGCCAAGTGCGGCATTCACAACATCAAGATCGCCGAAGCGGGCAGCGACTTTGGTGGGACCTGGTACTGGAACCGGTATCCCGGCGCCGCCTGCGACATCGAATCCTATATCTATTTTCCGCTGCTGGAAGAAACCGGCTACATGCCGGTGGAACGCTATTCCAAAGCGCCGGAAATTCGCGAGCATTGCACCAGAATCGCCCGGACGTTCGATTTGTATCCGAAGGCACTGTTGTCCACCCAGGTCACCAGCCTTGACTGGCATGCACAGACAGCCCGCTGGATCATCGTCACCGACCGCGGCGACCGGGTCAGCGCAAAATTCGTCGTTTTGACCACAGGGCCGCTCAATCGCCCAAAATTGCCGGATATCGCCGGGATCGAATCGTTTGCCGGGCACAGTTTCCACACCAGCCGGTGGGATTATGGTTATACCGGCGGCAGCGCGACCACGCCAATGGACAAGCTGGCCGACAAACGTGTCGGCATCATCGGCACCGGCGCCACGGCAATTCAGTGCGTGCCGCCCTTGGCACACGCCAGCCAGCACCTTAGCGTCTTTCAGCGCACCCCGTCCTCGGTCGATGCACGCGACAATGCGCCAACCGATCCGCAATGGGTGGCGGGCCTGAAGCCCGGCTGGCAGCGCGAACGGATGGAAAATTTCACCGCGCAATTTACCGCGCAACTGCCACTCGATGACAAGGTTCAGGACGGGTGGACGGTTCTGGCGCGCGCCGTGCGGGAAAAGTTGCGCAACAATCCCGAACAGCAGCAACCCGCGGCCCTGCTTGAACAGGCTGACTTTGAAAAAATGGCGCAGATCCGGGACCGGATCGGGACAATCGTTGCAGACCCGCAGACAGCCGAAGCACTGAAGCCGTGGTATAGCCTTTATTGCAAACGGCCCTGCTTTCACGACGAATATCTCCAGGCGTTCAACCGCGAAAACGTCACGCTTGTCGATACGGCCGGACGCGGCGTCGAGCGTATAACCCCGAATGGCCTGGTGGTTGCAGGCAAGGAGTTTCCGATCGACTGCCTGATCTATGCCACGGGTTTCGATGTCGCCGGCAGTTACGCAAAGCGATCCGGCATGGCGGTGCGCGGCGTGGCAGGCCTGTCGCTGACCGACAAGTGGGCCAATGGTTTGTCAACCTTGCACGGCATGCACACCAGAGGGTTTCCCAACTGTTTCATCATCAGCCAGGCGCAAGCCGGCATGTCGCCCAATTTTCCGCATATGCTGAGCGAACAAACATTGCATCTGGCGCACGTCATCGATCAATGCGTCAAACGCGGCATCGCCACGATCGAACCGACCGGCGAAGCCGAAGGCAACTGGGTGGATACGATAGTCAGGCTGGCACAATCCCGGCGCAAATTCATCGAGGCGTGCACGCCAGGGTATTACAACAACGAGGGTCGTGCATCCGATGCTGCGGCGCGCAGC
Organism: Novosphingobium sp.; assembly: GCA_043732365.1. Lineage (GTDB taxonomy): Bacteria > Pseudomonadota > Alphaproteobacteria > Sphingomonadales > Sphingomonadaceae > Novosphingobium. Next base: position 4,377 of record JAYTHT010000404.1, read on the forward strand.
GCGGTGTTTGCGGCCGGGCCGATAGTGTTCATCAATATGTTGCGCGAATGGCGAGAGCAGGGAGATCTGACCGGTATGGAAATTGACGGTGACCATGCACGCGAGTGTATGTCATGAGCGCTGTCGCTGGCCGCAAATCGATCTTCATCACCGGCGCCGCATCCGGTATGGGCCGGGAAACGGCGCTGCTATTTGCTGAAAAGGGCTGGTTTGTCGGCGCCTATGACGTCAACCGCAGCGGGCTCGACAGCCTGGGCGATCAGATTGGCATACAGAACGGAATGTTCGAACTGCTCGACGTGGCCGATCCCGCTGCGTGGCCCACCGTCATTGCCCATTTTGGACAAGCGACGGGTGGCACACTTGACGTGCTATTTAACAATGCCGGAATTGGATCGGCGGGTTTGCTCGACGAACAGCCGTGGGACGATGTCATGCGCATCATCAACATCAATCTGATCGGCGTCATTCTGGGTGTGCGCGCCTGCGTTCCGCTGCTGCGGGCGACACCGGGTTCGTTGTGCCTGATCACATCATCGTCATCGGCGATATTCGGCACGGCGGGAATTTCGGTCTATTCTGCCACGAAACACGCGGTGCGCGGCCTGACCGAAGCGTTGTCGATCGAACTGAAACGCTATGGCGTGCGCGCCGCCGACCTGTTGCCGGGGCTGATCGACACGCCGTTGCTGTCCGATGTCATGCGGCAGATGGCGCCCGCCGAAGGCATGTGGCGCCTGGTCAAGCCGCGTGAAGTCGCGCAAACCGTCTGGGCAGCTTATGGCAGCGACCGATTGCACTGGTACATCCCCGAAGAATTGCGCGAGTTTCACCAGGAGGTCGTGGCCGGGCCGGAAAGGGTTCGCGAAGATCGCACCGCCCTGCTCGCGGCCATGATGCAAGCGGGCTGAATGCCCTGAAAGGACGAGGCTGAAAATGGCGACAACCCCTTCAACACATGGCGACGCGGGCACGACCGGTCATGATGACACAGCGATCGCGCGACTGACGCGATCGCTTGCCGCACAACAGGCGGGATTCGCGGCCGACCGCATGCCCTCGCTGGCGGTGCGCCGCGAACGGCTCGGATGCCTGATCGACATGATGGCGGCCAATCGCCACCGGATTTCCGATGCGACGGCGCGCGATTTCGGCGCGCATCCCAAAGGCGCCAGCGATCTGATCGAAGTGCTCGGGGTTGTCGGCCGCGCGCACCATGTGCTGGAAAATCTGGAGCGCTGGATGACGCCGGACCCGCGCCAGGCCGATCCGGCCTTGCTGGGAACCGCGCAGGCCTATGTGAAATATCAGCCCAAGGGCGTGATCGGCAACATTGTCCCGTGGAATTTTCCCTTCGACTTGTCGGTCGGGCCCCTCGTCGACATGTTGGCCGCCGGCAACCGGGTCATTATCAAGCCTTCCGAGTTCACCCCGCATTGCGCGGCGCTGTTGGCCGAAATGATTGCCGCCGCGTTTGATCCGGCTATCGTCGACGTAACAATTGGCGGGCTGGACCTGGCACGAGCGTTCTGTGCGCAACCTTGGGATCATCTGCTTTATACCGGCAGTCCTAATGTGGGGCGGCAGGTCATGATGGCTGCAGCAGCCAACCTGACGCCCGTCACGCTGGAGCTTGGCGGCAAATGCCCGGCGGTCTTGACGCCCAGTTCGGTTACAGCCGAAAACGTTGAGTCGGTGATCGGCACAAAACTGATCAAGAATGGTCAGATGTGTGTATCGGTCGATTACGCGCTCGTGCCGCGCGGTGAACTCGATGCATTCATCGAGCACGCCGGCGCTTTCATGGCCAGGACCGCACCGGATTATTCGCTAGGCGATGAATGCACCGGGATCATTTCCGACGCGCATCTCGATCGCCTGGTGGACATGCTGGAGGAGGCGCGCAGTCGTGGCTGCCGGATTGTCTGCCTGCAAGACCGGTTCGCGATCAACCGAAAAACCCGGCGCATGCCGATCTCGCTGGTAATCGACCCGGCGCCCGATCTGCGGATCATGCAGGAAGAGATTTTTGGACCCATCCTGCCAGTGGTGTCCTATGATTCCCTTGCTGCGGCGATCGCGCAAATCAATGCCGGCGACCGGCCTCTGGGCCTGTATGTGTTTGGGGATGACATCGCGATCACTGACCGTGTGCTGGCTGAAACGACTTCGGGCGGCGCTGCAGTGAACACATGCGCCATTCAAAGCGCGCTGCCGTCCATGGGCTTTGGCGGGTCAGGGAACAGCGGCATGGGCAGGCATCACGGTATCGAAGGCTTCAGGGAGTTTTCAAATCAGCGCGGCGTCGTGGTGCGCGGCACGGGCGACATGATCGACGTGTTTTACGCGCCCTACTCCAAGGCCGTTGCGTTAGTGAATGCCGTGCTTGGCGACGGCTGAAAAACCCTTCGCGCCGCGGGTTCCAAACGCTGGTATTTAGCCACTGGCGTTTGAAGACCAGATCCCCGGCCGATGGCGATCAGCTGGCGGCAAGTATGGCCGGCGCGGGTTGGCGGCCGTTGGGCGCAAAACCCGCGCGCGGCATCTCCCGTTCAGCCTTGTTGGTGGGCAAAAGTCCAGACATAGGCTGCCACGGCATGCACATCGGCTGCATCGAGCGGTACGCCACCCAGCGCGGGCATGCCGCCGCTCGCCTTTTTGGGATGCGCCACGCCTGCGGTGATCGTTGCGGCAAGGCCCGCGACCGAACCATCGCTCCACTGGTACGCCGGACCGACCAGCGATCCGCCCGCAGAACTGCCCCGCCCATCCGAGCCATGGCAGCCGACGCAAGTTCCGCCCTTGACCTCACCGAAATAGATGCGCTGGCCGCGCGCAACTTCGTCCGCGCTCGACCCGGCAGGCACAGGCGGCAGCGCCGACCCGTCGCCTGCGCCCAGGGACAGCGCGCTTTTGACTATGGCGCGCGGCGCCTCGGTCAGTGATGCATCGGCGGGGCCGTGATAAGTCACGCGCCAGATCGTGCCACGTACATCGTCTGCGATGTAAAGCGCGCCATCGGATCCGACAGCAAGTCCTGCAGGGCGGTGCGTGGCACGACCCGGTTCGCGGTATTCGCCGGCAAAGCCATCGGCAAAGCGGATCCATTGGCCCGCCGGTTTGCCGTCCCTGAGCGGCTGAAACGCAACGAGATAGCCGTCTTGCGGTGCAGGTGCGCGGTTCCACGAGCCGTGGAAGGCGATGAACGCGCCCTGGGCATAGGCCCCGGGGAAACCATGCCCGGTATAGATCGCCACGTCATTCGGTGCCCAGTGCGCGGGGTAAGCCGCGACCGGCTGCGTCTTTCCTGCGCAACGGCCCTGCGTCTTGCCGCCATCGCCGCCATATTCCGGGGCGAGCACATGGCGAGCTTGGCCTGCATCGTAATAGCAGGTCGGCCAGCCAAAATCGGCACCTTTGAAGGGCGAAAACAGGATCTCGTTGGGCAATTCGGCGCCTTGTGCGCCGGTGTAGAGCGCCGGCCAATTCTGCGACAACTGATCGCGCCCGTGCTGGGTGGCGAACAGGCGCCCGGCGGTATCGAACGACAAGCCACCTGTGTTGCGGATGCCCGTGGCCCAGCGTTCGGCAGGCGAAAATTTCTGATCCAGCTTGTTTGCGCGATAGGCCCAGATCCCGCCCCGGGTCTGCTGTTCGATGCACGGGTCCGCACCTTTCGCGCCTGGCTGACGATTGGGATGCTCGCACGTGTTGGTGGCCGATCCCGAATTGACCAGTAGTGTACCGGCGCTATCGATCGCGAACGGGTGCATCGGGTGATCGCCGCCAAGGACCAGGCCAGACAGCACCAGTTCCGAAGCTCCGGTGGGCGACATCTGGCCAGGGGTCAGCCGATAGCGCAGGATCGTGCTGCCTTCCTCTGCATAAAGCGCGCCGTGCCACAGCGCGATGCCCGTGCCGCCCTGACCACCCCGGCGCGGGGTGGATCCAAACCGTTCGATCACATCGGCCACGCCATCGCCGTCGCGGTCCTTCAATGCGACCACAAATCCGCCCGCAGGCGCAGGATTGTGCGGGAAATAATCTTCCGAATCCCACGTGTTGACATAGACCGTGCCGTCGCTGCCGGCGGTCAGGTGCCGGGCGTGGCCCAGGTGATCGGCATAGACTGTCGCGCAGAACCCGGGCGGCAGCGTCAGCCCGCCATTGCCTGGCGCGCAATCGGCTGGCGCAGTACTGGCTGGCGCAATGCTGGCTGGCATAGGGCTGGCTGGCATAGGGCTGGCTGCAGCGGCGAGCCGCGTCTGACTGCCCAGCAGCGCAAACCCCAGGGCACAAGCGGATGCAGCTACAGCAGCAGAAATGCGGATAAATGGCAGGCGCATGGGGTTACTCCGCAATCAGTTCGGCAGGCTGATCGGTGTCAGCTGCAACGGCAGGACGGCTGTGACTTGTCCGGGGCAAACAGGACCCCGAAGTGAGCCCCCGTATAACACACCCGGCCACCCCTGAAACCGGCTGCGGACGCAATCGCCCCCGTATACCCAATTCCAGGTTTTCGCACCCGTCCGGTTATGCCGCTAAGTCACATCGGCACCGTGGCAACTCGGGATGCCCGAATCAGCGGCGCCGCTGTCGACAGATGGCCGCACGCCCGCCCCCGTCAGCGGCACAAACATTGTCCACCCGAGCGAGCAACGGGTTAGCGACCCGTCGGTGTTTTTCGTGACGACGAGCAGACGCTCTTTGATCGCCGTCGGACCGATTGGCATGACCAGGCGGCCGCCCGGTTTGAGTTGATCGAGCAGCGGCTGGGGCACTTCAGAGGCACCCGCAGCGACCACGATCCCGTCAAAGGGGGCGTGTTCCGGCCACCCCGCAAACCCGTCGCCGGCGCGCACGTCGATATTGTGATAGCCCAGATGGCGCAGTCGCTTTGCCGCAGAATCGGCGAGGGGCTTGATGATCTCGATCGAAGAAACACGTCGCGCAAAAGGCGACAGAACCGCCGCCTGATAGCCCGAACCAGTTCCGACATCGAGCACCTCGGCACTGGGCGGAAGGTGCAATTCGACCGTCATGATTGCGACAATATAGGCATCCGAAATCGTCTGATCATAGCCGATCTTGACCGGTATCGGCAAATACGCGTGAGGGCGCGCGGCATGCGGTACAAGATCTTCGCGCGGTATCGTGCCGATGACCGCCAGCACGGCCTCAAAACGAGCGTCATCCATCCCGGGGGCGGCTGCGTTTACCCGGCGTCGAATGCTATCGACCATCGCCACGCGCTTTTCCGCAAAGCTACGATGTCGATCCTCAAGGAATTGCTGGACCAGTAACAGATTAAGCCACGCGCCATCGCCATAGCGCGAGGGCACAGGCGCGTCTGCGGCTTGGGCGGCGCTGTTTGCGTTTGCGACCCCCGGCACCGTTGCGGTGAGGAGGATGGCAGCACCCAGGATCATGATGGAATTATGGTGGCGCTGCACTTATTTCCCCTTCGGTTTCGGTCCGCGCTTGCGTGGTGCGGGATCGTGCCCAAAATATCCGTGACACGTCCGAAAGCCCTGAATTGGGCAGACCTGTTGCTCCGCTTCGCACGGTATATCGCCAACATCGCGTCACCATCAACCTGCTTGACCTGATGGACAATCCCGAGCCCGCAATACGTCAGGTTTGTCGCGACATTAGCGAATTTCTGAAAGTCGGCACCCGGGCATTCGCCCCGTGAATCACGTAGTCAGGCATTCCGGGGGTGCAGTCCAGGCGGGTGTCTGCATCAACCAGGCAACGTCCCCCGAACTCAGCTTCATTGCAGCACGTTGGAAATAAGTAACATACGGATGTCCAGCCCGAGATGACGCCCATTGGTAATCGGGGCCAGGTCGTTTTTTTCACCTGTTTTGTCCGGTTTTACACCATTTTGGCCACTGTCCCCGCCGCTCCGCCGGGAACAGCACGCATGAAATCAACCCTTAGGGGCAGGAACCCTGCCAGCCCAACGTCACGCCGCTGTCACAAGTCGGTGCAAGAGGCGGCAACATTCACACACTGCAAGCCAGCCTGGGTCGTGGCTGGCGGCATGGTTTTTAAGGGGGGCCTTATGAGATTAAAGTTGCTTCAGCGCGTTTCCGTTTCAGTCATGGGGCTGTGCCTGTGCTTGCCGCAAGCCGCGATTGCTGCCGACACCGCCAGTTCGGCCGCCAACATCCCCGATGCCGCCGATGCCGATGCGGCCGCCGACAAGGATCTGGCGATCGTCGTCACCGCCTCGCGTCAGGAAGACATCTCGCGCGCCATTCAAAAGATTGCGCCGGTCCTCGTCAACATCCAGTCGATCGAATCGATCAAGAAGTATCCGGATTTCAACGCGGCCGAAGCATTGGGGCGGATTCCCGGGATTTCGCTATCCACTGACACCGGCGAGGGCCGGTTCGTCAATATCCGCGGTATCGACGCCAATCTCAACGGCGCGACTTATGGCGGCGTTGTGCTGCTCAACACGTTTCCAGCAGGGACCGCCGCGTCGGGCTCTGGCCGCGCCGTTGAATTTGACACCGTGCCCACCGGCGCGATCGACGGGATCGTCGTATACAAGACGTTGTCACCTGATCGCGAAGCCGAAGGCCTGGGCGGCCAGATCGATCTTACGCCGCGGACGGCAAAAAACGTTACGAAGCCGTTCGTCGAAATCGAGCTTGGCGCGGGCTACGAACCGCTGCATCGCCATGCGGGTCCTTACACCGGCAGTATCGCCGCCGGTGCCAAATTCGGCGACTTTTCGTTCGTGCTTACTGGCTCGCGCAAGGACGATACCCGGGGCGTTGACGATACCGAGCCGAGCTATGCCAACGACGGCAATTGCGGCGTCCAAGGCGGAACAAGTTGCGGCGCGCCGCTTGACCGGGTGCTCGGCCGCACCGACTTCCGGCGTTATGACTATGACCGCCGACGCTTTGGCTATGGCGGTGAACTCGATTATACGCCCGGCATCGATCACCATTATTACGCGCGGGTAGATGTCGCCGGTTATATCGAACGCGCGCTAAAGGACCACTTCTACGCCAACTTCGACGGCAATCCATCGGCGCCCGACGCCCGGGGCTATGTTGTGGACCGGTTCCAGCCACAGATCGACATCGTGAACCTGGAAGAGACGCATCGCAATACAGTGGCGGCCATTGGCGGCGACGACAAGTTCGGCGATCTGATGATCGATTACCGCGCTGCGTATTCGCGCGCAACCTACAATGAGGGATATTATAACGAAGCTCGCTTCTATGGCAGCGATACCTTCTATGGTCGGTATAACAACACCGCCGATCCCAAGAGATTTTATTACCAGTTTTTCAAGGATGCGGCGCTGACCGTACCATTCAATGCCTACGATACCGCGCAATACGGTGGGTCCAATGGCAAGGTAAAGCTGTCGTCATTTTCTGAACACGATGCAGACAGCGAATACAGCGGCGTGTTCAACGCCCGCTATCCGCTGACGCTGTTCGGCAGCACCGGGCAGATCAAGGCCGGCATCAGCATTCGCCGCCGCACCAAGAACGTCAATGATTTCGGCGGCTTTAACACGTACGCCGCTGGGTCGACTGTCGTCCTGTCAGGCTATGCCCAGAACACTCCGCAGCCCGACAACTATTATTTCGGTCGCTATCCGTCATCGCCGATCGCAAACTACGGGGCCATCGCAACGCTCGTAAACACGGGAATTCCCGTACTCCCACCATCGCTTGGCCGTGATTTCAATGACAAGGAAAATATCACTGCCGGGTACCTTATGTACACAGTTGAATATGGTGAATTGAATGTACTGACTGGCGCGCGGATTGAGGCGACCAACGCAACGTATGGCAACTACCTGACGACGACCGACATCAAAGGAAATTCATCGACAACTTTTGTAAATAATACCAAAAAATATGCTAATATTTTTCCCACGCTACAGTTGAGATATGAATTCGGCCACGAATTGCAGCTTCGCGCCACTTACTCGACCGGCATAGCCCGGCCAGGTTTCAGCCAGGCCGGTGGCAATGCTGGCGTAGATTTTACCACGTCGCCCCGCCCAATTTATTCTGCGGGTAACCCGAATTTGAAACCGACTACCGGTAACAACTTCGATCTTGACCTCGA
>JAYTHT010000405.1:0-1087 GCA_043732365.1 Novosphingobium sp.
TGCCAATGCGAGAACCAGGGCATGCGACAGCGGATGCCGGCTATGCGATGCGAGCGCCAGGGCAATACCTGCGGCTTGCGGGCTGAGTGCGGCGATGGCAGCAGGGTCGGCCACCGGCGTCCCCATGGTCAGCGTCCCGGTCTTGTCGAGCAATGCGCGATCGACCCGGGCAATGCGTTCAAGCGCGCTGCCATCCTTGACCATGATGCCCCGGCGCATCAGCGCCCCGCAGGCGACGACCTGGGCCACCGGCACGGCCAGCCCCAACGCACAGGGACAGGTGATGATCAGCACCGATATGGCGATCACCAGCGACTGGTGCAGTCCCGCGCCCGCCAGCATCCAGCCGGCAAAACTGGCCAGCGCCAAAGTGTGCACGGCGGGCGCATAAAGGCGCGATGCGCGATCGGCGATACGGACATATTTTGACCGCTCTTGCCCTGCGGATGCCATCAGCCGGGCAATTTCGGCCAGGCTGGTCTCTGCGCCCGTGGCACCGATGCGGACATCGATCGGCGCGTCGAGATTGAGCATTCCGGCCAGCACCTGCGCGCCCGCCGTCACCGCGATGGCGGTACTTTCACCGGTGACCAGCGAACGGTCGATCCGGCTGCTGCCCGCCTCGATCTCGCCATCGGCGGCAAGGCGTTCACCGGCGGCGATGCGCATCAGTTCGCCCGGCACGAGATCGCGCGCGGCGCACCAGGCGACGCTGCCATCGGCGCCGATGACCATTGCCCCCGGCGCGGCCTGGCGCAGCAGCGCATCGACCCCGGCACGGGCGCGGTCGCGCATGGCGGCATCCAGCGCCCGCCCCGCCAGCAGGAACACCAGCAGCATCAACGCGCCGTCGAACCACGCCTGACGGCCATGCGTCATGACTTCGTACAGACTGAGCCCGGTGGCCAGCAGCACGCCGATCGAGATCGGCACATCCATGTTGGTGTGCCCGCGCCGTAGCGCCGCCCATGCCGACGCAAAGAAAACCTGACCGCCATACAGGATCGCGGGCACGCCGATCGCCGCAGAAATCCAGTGGAACAGTTCACGGGTAGCGCCTTGCGCACCCGACCAGATACTGACCGAC
>JAYTHT010000406.1:0-1086 GCA_043732365.1 Novosphingobium sp.
CTGGGCATTGGCGCGCATATCCGGCTGGGCAAACAGGCGCGCGATGACGGCGGCGTGCACAGCGATAACATCCTGGGCGATGTGATGGAGGCGCTGATCGGCGCGCTGTTCGTCGAACGCGGGTTTGATGCGGCACGCGACTTTGTGCGCAAGGCCTGGGCCGACCCGATGGCATCGGGCGCCGGACAGCGCAAACATCCCAAGGCCGCGTTGCAGGAATGGGCGGCAGGCAATCGCCGCAAGCCGCCCGTCTATACCCTTGTCACGCGCGAAGGGCCCGACCATGCCGCAGTGTTTATCGTCGCGGTAGCGGTCAATGGCGTCGGCGAAAGTGCCGCGCGCGGATCCAGCAAGCAGGAGGCGGAGACCGCCGCCGCCAGCGAATTCATGAAGACCTTTGCATGACGGAAATCCCCATCACTACAGATAACCCAACAACTTCCACGGCGCCTTCCCCGACTCCGCAGTGCGGCCTCGTCGCGATCATCGGCGCGCCCAATGCGGGCAAATCAACGCTGGTCAACGCGATCGTCGGACAAAAAGTCGCGATTGTCTCGAACAAGGCGCAGACCACCCGCGCCCGCCTGATGGGCATCGCGATCGAAGGCGCTGCGCAAATCATGCTGGTCGACACGCCTGGCCTGTTTGAACCGCGCCGCCGGCTCGACCGCGCGATGGTCCACGCCGCGTGGGAGGGTGCCCAAGCTGCCGACGCGATCGTGCTGGTGGTCGATGCGCGCAAAAAACGGCTCGAGTATCTCGAACCGATCGTGGCATCGCTGGCCACGCGCTCAGAACGCCGCATCCTGGTACTCAACAAAGTCGATGCGACCGCCAAGGAACCGCTGTTGATCGCCGCGCAGGAATTGAGCGCAGCGGGCGGGTTTGACGAAGTGTTCTTTATTTCGGCGCTGACCGGTGATGGTGTGGCGGAATTGAAGACCCGGCTCGGCGCGCTGATGCCGCAAAGCCCGTGGCATTATCCCGAAGACCAGGTGTCAGACGCTTCGGAACGCCTGCTCGCCACCGAAATCACGCGCGAACAACTTTATCGTCAACTGCACGACGAATTGCCCTATGACAGTG
>JAYTHT010000407.1:0-12467 GCA_043732365.1 Novosphingobium sp.
AGACGACCGCTGCGCAATCGCACGAACGAGCCTATCGGATAAACGCCCACCGCCTCGACCAATCGCTGCATGATTTGCGCATCATATGCGGCGGTCAGCGTGGCCATGTGACACAGCGCATTGGCCGGATCGCGCATATCACCGTCATGCGTGCCGGTGACAAGCCCGACGTATTCTACGCAAATCGCCGCCATTCGCCCCAACATGCCAATCGACGTGCCCGCCAACCCCTGCGGATAGCCACTGCCGTCCAGACGCTCATGATGATGCTGGCACCCTGTCAGCACGGTTGCAGGGATATCGCCTGCGGCACGCAACTGTATCAAGCCATGGACGACGTGGTGTTTGGCGAATTCTGCGGGAAGGTCGCGATAATCGGTGACGCCACCCTCTACTGACAGCTGCGCAAAACCGACATCCATCATCAACCCAACCATGCCCGCCTCTCTGGCCATGGCGGGTGACAATCCCATTGTCCGACCAAGCGCGACCATCAAGGCCGAAATTGCCAGCGCTTGGCGGTACAAATGGACCTGGTAGCATTGGCATTGCAGCAAGCCATTGAACGCGTAAATATTGCGCTGGATCGAGACGTAGATTTCGTCGACCACGGGTGCGATATCACTCGCGGCGATATGTTTGCCCAATTGCGCTTCCAAAAACAGCCGGTTGACCACTTTGCCGGTCGCGCGTGCGAGGCGTTCGGCGCGAACAATTTCGGGGGATAGCGATGCCGCGCGCCGTCCGGCGGGGGACGCGCCGCGGGTTGTGATCCGCGCCCTCGGGTCGCCGCTCAAATGGCCATGTGACGCGGCATCGGCATGAATTTCATGGCAATCCAACCCACGCGCAATGTCGATCCACAGCGACCGCACTCCGCTCTCGCGCAAGGTTTCCAGGCGTACAGGATCGTCGAGCACAAATTGCGCTTTCCAAAAGGGATGGCGAAACCAGTTCCCTTCGAGCCGCTGGATAAACATCCCCAGCTCGACCTGATCGGTACGAATTCGTTTTAATGTCATGGTCTGCTGCCCAATTCCGCACTGACAATGGTATGCCCGGCTTTAACAGCTTACCCAGGCCAGGCTCCGCAAATGTGCGTAGGCGCACGCAGCTGCGCATGGGCATCGTGGTTGGCGATTACCCAAGCGCAAGCAATGTTTAACAGAGCGATTAATAGGCAACAGATAACGCGAGGCGGCAAATGGTCTTGGTATTTCATTGGCTTACCCGATTGGCGCGGCCGGGGCCGTATACTCGCCAGCCTGCCGCACGGATTGGTGCGCCGGGCGTTCGTCCCGGGCTGAAAACGAGCGTGCCTGCTCATCCTGCTCAAGGATACAAAATCGCTCTAAATTCCGAGCCGCGCCTCTCCATCGGCGCGCCCAAGCTCGACAAATTGATCGCGCAACCACGCCGTCGCAGGCCCTGGCGGGGCATCAGTGCGCCAGATCGCCGACAGACCATACAGCCCACCGCTATGGTCGGGTAAGTTCAGCCGCACCAGTGCGCCAGACTCAGGATCGGCCGCGACCATTGGCAGCGGCATACTGCCCCACCCCACCCCTTCGCGCAGCAACGCGTGCTTAGCGGACAGGTCAGCCAGTCGCCAGGTCTTGCGGCTGACCACGCCGAAATCGCGCCCTTCGGTCAGGCGCGACCGGTCGGACAGCACAAGTTGGGTATGGTCGCGCGCAGCTCCCGGTGGGATCGCCGCCATCTGCGCCAGGGGATGACCGGGCGCCGCGACCGGGACCATCAGTGTTGATCCAGCCGCAATCGAATTGAGCCCTTCGACCCCCAGCGCCAGCGGCCCCGACATGCCCAAGATTGCCGTTCCATCACGCACCAGGCCGGTGATCGCGCCCAGTGCCTCGACATGCAGGCGCAATTGCACAGTGGGAAAGGTTTCGGCGAAATCATGCAGGACCAGGCCCAGCCGTTCGGCGGACATCATGACATCGACCGCAAGATCAACTTCGGCCTCCAACCCGCCAAGCAACCCTTTGACTTTGGCGCGCAACCCATCGAAGCCCGCCGAAATCGCCCGCGCCTCGGCCAGCAACGCGCGCCCGGCCACGGTCAATTGCGGCTTTCGCGTGCCTTCGCGTTCGAACAGCATCAGCCCCAGCTGGGCCTCCAGATTGGACATGCCATAGCTGATTACCGATACCGCTCGGCCCATCTGGCGCCCCGCCGCGGCAAAACTGCCAGTATCGACGATCGCCAGAAAGATGCCCAACTGGTCGAATGTCGGCGTTCCCGGGCTATTCATTTGCGCAAGTCTCCATCCAATGCGTTGGCGTAATCGCAGCGGCCAATATGCTACGATCGCGATGCGATCGTGCTGGCCCGGGCGCGCCCCATCCTTTCTCATTCGTATTACAGCGAATGCTACCGTTCAGGAAAATGAAACGAACCGTTGCATCTTATGGGGGTATTGCTGTGGATACGACCGGTCCATGACGAATTTATAGTCCTTTCAACCCCGTAAAAAAGCCGATCGCCATGCCCGACCACAACGCCCAGCATTCAAAGACCGCCATGTTTGCCCTAACGCCGGACGAATGGCGCGATGTGCAACGCGCGGTGCGATCGGTGCAGGATACCGGCTGTGTGCGCGATAAACAGTCCGGCCAGTTCGTGCGTGGCCAGTTCGTGCGTGGATTGGCACGAATTAGCCAGTTTGTGCGACCGCGCGCGACCCGGGCGGTTGCGCCGGAACTGCAACCGCTGCGCGATTTCCTGTGCGAAAGCGCGCGTCATGGTCCGGCGGTCGATGTTCTGGCTGAACGGTTGCACAGCGACGGGTTTTCCCAGGCGCAGATTGCAGCACTTTCTTTTATCGCCGGATAGCAACCAGCAACAAACCCTTTACCTGAATCGCGTATATCGATGCCAAGGCCGTAAACAGCGGCAGGACTGCCATTTGTAGGACTGATCGCATGTCGTTCATCAGCAAGGATCTGTTTGCCGGCGTTCCGCTTCGTGATACACGGCGCGCGCGCTTGGTGCGTGGAACGCTGCGGTTTGCCAGCGGCACTCAGATTCCGATCGTTATCCGCAATCTGTCCGAACGCGGGCTAGGCGTGTCATGCCGCACCGCGCCGCCACAGCCGGGCGAAACCGTGGTCGTGACATTGCCTGGATCGCCCGAACTGGATGGCATCGTCCGCTGGACCCAGGATATGACGTTTGGCATCGAATTGACCGGGTCGGTCGATGCGCAGGAAATTGCGTCCGCTTTGCAGCGCGAACAGGCGCGGCTGCTGGAAAAGAGCGACTGGACTGTCAGTTCGCTCCACCGCATCCATACCCCGCGGGAAACCGGACCGCGCCGCCGGATTTGATTTTTATTATTGGGCGCTGCGGACCCGCGCCAGTTGCGCATCGATCTTTTTCGTAGCGGCCCAATAGTGCCAGGCGGCCCAAAATCCGGTCGGCGCCAGCAACAACAGCGCGAGGCGCAACGATGCAGCATCACCACCTTTGGCACCGGCAAAATAGTCTGACGCCATGCCAACGAATACTGGCGCGATGACCAGGTTGCAGATATTTGCCACCAACAGCGTCACCGCAGAAGCCATCGCACGCAAATGCGGCTGCACCAGATTGTTGAGCAGGCCAAAACACGGCCCGATGTAGAAATACATCGCCGGGACCAGAATCCACAGGCAAATCTTTGTAATCGCAAGATTGTGCGACCAGAATATGAAAAACGAAGGCACCGTTGTGCAGCCGACGACCAGCGCCATCAATTGCAATACGCGTTTGGGATTGGCCATCATCGGGGTGGCCATCAACAGGCCAGTGCCAACTGTCGCCACGCTGCCGGCGATCAATTGCATCGGCCCGAGCAATGAGCCGGCTTCGCCGGTGGTCATGTGATATGTACGCTGCAAATACGTCGGCATCCACCACATCAGGCCCCAACCCCACAAAGCCGTCAACGCGCTACCCAGGATCAGATGGACCGTCGCCGGTTGCGACAGGATAACCCGTAGCCCGGTAAACAGCGGCATTTCGATTGCATCGGGTTTTGGCGTAGCCACCACCGAAATGACCGGCGCCGATGCGACCGGCGCCGCTTCGTCATTCATCACCCCGCGCCGTGGTTCACGCAATGTGGTGAACACCACAATGCCCATGACCACTCCGGGCACGCCCATTGCCAGAAACGCGGTGCGCCAGTCAAAGGCATCGGCCACCCGGCCCGCAATGTCCTGCCCCAGCCACGCGCCAAAACAGGCGCCGAGCGACCAGATCGTCAGCACGGCCGTCTGGTGCCTCGGCCGAAAATAATCAGCCAACATCGACGTCGACGGCGGGGTGCCGCCACTTTCGCCAACACCCACGCCGACCCGCGCGACCATCATCTGGCCAAATGTGCGCGACAATCCGGTCAAAACGGTCATCGCCGACCAGATCACCAGCGACGCAGCCAGAATGTTGCGACGGCTATACCGATCGGCCAGCCAGGAAATCGGAATACCCGCAGTGACATAAAACAACGCCAGCCCGACCCCACTAAGCACCGCAACCAGCGTGTCATTCAGATGAAGGTCGTGCTTGATCGATTCCATTAGCGTGCTGATCACATAGCGATCTGCGATATTCAGCGCGTAGATTAGGCTGAGCACGGCCAGCACATACCACTGCCGCGCAGTCGCCTCTGCAAACACGGATCCGCCAAACAGTGTTTCACCAACCACGCCGCCAGGTGGGGATAGGCTTTTGTGCTGCGCCATAATCGCTATCTCCCCATGGCCAGCCTGTTTGCCAGATACCGACCTTTCCCCAATACTACCCTGCCTATCGTGGCATCGGCCCTGTGACCAGAAGTGTGACCAGATGCCGGACGATTAGCCGTGCATCTCTTGTTGCCAGCCAAGTCCGTGCCAATGCGCAAGAACGTGCCCGGCATAACTGGCCGGCACAAACACTTCGCACTTGGCGTCCGCCACAACATGCAGCACGCATGGCGCATGGCACAGTGGCGTCATCGCGACCGACCCTGGACCAAACCCTGGATTTTCTGCGTCAAACAGCCCGCTTTGCATGATCAAATCGCGCCAGTCGCCAGTCATCCGCACTCGCAACCACCCACCGGCGTTGGGCGTAACCACCCCGCGATCGTCCAGCACCGCTGTAACATCGGCCGCAACAAACCCGGCGCCATCCAGCCACCAGCGTTTGGGCCCGACACGCAAGATGGTGCCCCCTGCGGCAGTTTGCGCCCGCCCCGGCGTAGGCAGGACGATATCGCCCAGCGTGGCCCCGCGCCCATCCCACATATCGAGCGACAATAGCGTCTCAGCGGGGCTGACCAACAGTTCAGTCACGATAGCGCGCTCCTTCGGCATCGTAGAACACCGGCGCACCGATGCGTACCGGCACGATCTGTTTGCGCGTGGGCGACCAGGCATAGAGCGTCTGGCCATGGCGCGATGCCCCATCGACCAACAGGCCCAGCCCGATCGCGCCATCACCCGCGACGCGCGGCGCCGCAGTGGTGACATGGCCGACCGGCTCTTCGCCTTCACGCATCACCAGCATCGCGCCTTCGGGGATTTGCGCACCATCCAGTGAGGTCACGCCGATCAATTGGCGACGGCCCGCAGAATCGGCCAGCGCAGGCCGGGTCAGGCCCTGCCAACCCACAAAACCGCCCGCCTTGCGCAGCATCCCGCCCAGCCCAAGGTCTGACGGGATCGCGCGCCCGTCGGCCTCTGCACCGATCACCACATGGCCTTTTTCAACGCGCAAATGGTCCATCGCGTCCAGCCCATAGACTCCGCCGCCCAGGTTTTGCGCGGCCTCCAACAACGCGGCGAACACGGCGGGCGCATGATTGCCGGGCACGTGCACTTCGAATGCCCGTTCTCCGCTGTAGCTCGCGGCCAAAACGCGTACGTTAATCCCCGCGATTGTGGCGGGAATTACGCCCATATGCGCAGGTGCCGGCGCGCCGATCAGGTCGGACACCATTCCCGCCGACTTTGGCCCGGCCAGCGCAATGCCCGCCCAATGTTCGCTCAGATTGATGGCCGCCGCGCGCGGCCCGCCCAGCAGCACATCGGCAACATACGTCAAATGCCGCGCCATCCGCGCCGCGCCGCCGCTCGAACTTGTCAGCAGCCAGCGATCGTCGGCCAGACGCCACAGCGTCCCGTCGTCCATGACCATGCCGTCCTCGCGCAGCATCACGGTATAGCGGCCCCGCCCAACCGCCAGCTTCGCCATCGGCGTGGCACATACTGCTTCGACGAGTTTCAGCGCATCGGGGCCAGCGATTTCAAATTTGCCCAGGCTCGACACATCGACCAGGCCGACACTGGCGCGCACCATCCGCGCCTCGCGCAAGCTGGCCGCGCCCAGGCCTTCGCCCGGCAGCAGATAAGCGCGCGGACGCATCCATGCGCCCGCCGGAACCCACAACGCACCCAGCGCGTCATGCGCAGCGGCCAGTGGCAGGCCGCGGATCGGCGCGGCGTGTTCATCGCGCATCGGGCCGGCAAAAGTGCCGAGCGTCACCGGCGTATAGGGCGGCCGGAATGTCGTCAGCCCGGCCTCTGGCAGCGGTAACCCCCGCACATCGGCGATCTGGGCGAGCGCGACCATCGCGCCCAGCTTGCCTTGATCAGTGCCCATGCCCAGTGTTGTATAGCGCTTGGTATGTTCGACCGAGACATAGCCTTCGCGTTGTGCCAGCGCGAGATCGCCGGTGGTTACGTCATTCTGAAAATCGACGAACGCTTTGCCTTTCGCTTCGCCGCGCCAGATCGGACCGGGCGCAGTAGGTCCGACCGGCCCCAATGGATCGTCAATCGCCGCACCGGTCAGGATGGCGGACAAGTCATGTTCGCCCGCAGCGGCACCGATCGTGGTCTGGTTCTGGCGCCCTGCGCCAGGCATGAACGCCCCGCGCACCGGATCATAGTCGAGCGCGCCGCCCGCCATCCGATGGAGGTGCAACACCGGACTCATCCCGCCAGAAATGGCCAGGCAGTCGGCGGAAAACTTGCGTTTCGTGCCGCCGATCAGGGCCTCGATGCCGCCCAAAGCCAGTCCGCGTTTCAATCCGCGCACAGGCCGGGCATCGGCATGGACCGGGAACTTTGCCCGCGCTGCATCGACCAAAGGCCCGCCAGGTGCGGCACGGCTGTCAAGAATGGCGACGATTTCCACACCCAGCCCGGCCAGCGCAAATGCCGTGCGATAGGCTTCGTCATGGCTGGTTGCGATCACCGCGCGTGCGCCGGGGGCGACGCCGTGGCGCAGCGCCAACGCCCGCGCCGCACCCGCCAGCATGATGCCGGGCAAATCATTTTCGGCGAACACCAGTGGTCGTTCGAGCGCGCCGGTCGCCAATATGACTTGCCCGCAGCGCATCTTCCACAGGACTTGCGCGAGACCCCCACCTGATTGATCCATGCCAGCCTGACCCGGTTCGACCCGGCGTTCCACGGCCGTGACAAAATTGTCATCCCAATGCCCGGTCGCGGTCGTGCGCGTCAGCACGCGACCCCCGGCCGCCCGAATGCGGGTGACAACATCCCTGGCCCATTGCGCCCCGGCAACGCCGTCGATCGTCACAGACTCGCGCAGCAAACTGCCGCCGGGCACAAAGTCTTGTTCGACCAGAATCACGCGCTTGCCAGCCTCTGCCGCGCCGAGCGCAGCAGCCAGCCCGGCAGGCCCGGCACCCACTACCAGCACATCGCAAAACGCGGCGCGATGGCCATAACGATCAGGATCGGGACCCTTTGGCGGTTGCCCAAGCCCGGCGGCGCGGCGGATGAAACTTTCGTAAAACATCCACAGCTTTGGCGGGCCGAAGAATGTCTTGTAATAAAACCCCGCCGGCAGCAGCGGCGACAGCAGCGAATTGATCGCGCCGATATCATAGCGCAGCGAAGGCCAAGCGTTCTGGCTGTTGGCGACCAATCCCGGGTACAAAAACACATCGCTCGCGCGCACATTCGGCTCGGTATGCAAATCCGTGCCGAGCGTAACCAGCGCAGACGGTTCCTCGACCCCCATCGCGATGATCCCGCGCGGGCGGTGGTATTTGAAACTGCGCGCGATCAGATTGACGCCATTGGCAATCAGCGCGGCGGCAAGCGTGTCGCCCGCCTGCCCGGCATAGCTTTTGCCGTCGAACATAAACGGCACTTCGGTGGCATCAATGCCACTACCGTTACGCGTACCGTTGCCCGTCATAGCGGTGCCACCGCGCTGATCGCATGAGTCATGCGGTCGCGCGTCAGACGCAGCCATTGGCCACACATATGGCTCCATATCTCGTGATCTTCGCCGCGCAAATTGGCGCGCGAAAACAGCGCGATCATCGCCACATCGGGCGCGTCGTCGATCCGCACGACGCTGTCGACGCTGCGTTCATACGCGAACTCTTCCTGGTTGCGCGGGCCGCAATGGGGGCATGGGATCAATAACATCTGGGGCCCTCAGCGGTTTTGCGGCATCGGGCCGGCGCCGACTTCGTCGATCGTGCGGCCTTGGGCAAAGCGGGCGAGATCAAATGGCGCGGCGATCGGATGGCTGGTCCCGGTCGCGAGCAAATGCGCGTACAATTTGCCCGCACCCGGCGTGGCCTTGAACCCACCGTAGCACCAGCCGCCATTGAGATAGAGGCCTTTAATCGGGGTTTCCCCGATGATCGGCGACCCGTCAAAGCTCATGTCGGTAACGCCTGCCCACGACCGTACCATGCGCAATCGCGACAACGCGGGCAACAGCGCAATCGCCTGGGCAATCGAATCCTCCAGCCGGATCGGCGCGCCGCGTTGCGCATAGCTGGGGAAAAAATCGGGATCGCCGCCGCCGACCATGCCGCCTTTGTCGCTTTGCGAGAAATAGCAGTGCAGCGATTGCGACATGACCACGGTGTCGACCATCGGTTTGACCGGTTCTGTCACCCACGCCTGCAAAGTATGCGCCTCGATCGGCAGTTTCAATCCAGCCAGGCCCGCAACATAGCCACTGTTGCCCGCAACGCAGATCCCGGTGCGCCCCGCCGCAATATCGCCCCGCGTCGTGGTCACACCGGTGACGCGGTTGCCATCGCGCAAAAAGCCGGTCACTTCGCAATTTTCGATGATATCGACGCCCAGATTGTCGGCGGCGCGGGCATAACCCCAGGCGACCGCATCGTGACGCGCCGTCCCGCCGCGCCGCTGGATCAACCCGCCTTCGATCGGCCAGCGCGCATCGCGTCCCATATCGAGCAGAGGCACCAATTTGGCCACCGCGTCACGGTCGATCAGGTCGGCATCGATGCCCATCGCAATCAGCGCGTCGCCGCGTTCGGCCAATCGCGCCATGTCGGCATCGCTATGCCCCAGAAACAGCGCGCCGCGAGGCGAAAACATCACGTTGTAATTCAGCTCGTCCGACAGCCCGTGCCACAGCTTCAGCGAATATTCGAGCAACCGCTGCAATTGCGGCTGACGATAATTGGAGCGTACGATCGTCGTGTTGCGTCCGGTGTTGCCGCCGCCGATCCACGATTTTTCCAGCACTGCGATGCGCTTGATGCCGTGCTCTTTGGCGAGGTAATACGCGGTGGCGAGCCCGTGCCCGCCGCCGCCGATCAGGATCACATCGTACGGCCCGCGTGGTTCCCCCGCCCGCCATGCCCGGCCCCAATGCTGATGCCCGCCCAGCGCGCCGCGCAACAGTCCCAGCGCTGAATAGCGACCTGCCCCCATGCTAGGCGGCACCCAGCGGCAGCCAACCGGCGGTTTCACGCCAGTCGGACGCCAGATCGGCAAAGCGTGCCAGCGTCAGCTTGGAAATCTCGGCAAATGTGCAATGCCCTTCGACCACCAGATCGCGCACCGCGTGGCCGGTCGCGGGCGACAGGCCAAACCCGACGCCCGACATCGTGGCAACCACCACATTGTCGATGCGATCGAGCACCGGGCGGCCATCGGGGGTGTTTTCGATCACCCCGGCCCATGACCGGATCACATTAAGATGCGCCGCCTTGGGAAACAATTCGGCAACCCGCCGCGCCAGATTGCGCGACAGCGTCGTAGTCGGCCGCGCGCGCACGCCTTCGGGTCGGGTGTCGATCCATTCGTGCGGTCCGCCGCCAAATGCCAGATTGCCGCGCATCGTCTGCCGCCCGTAGAGACCGTTGCCGTCAACCCCGCCATAGCGCATCAACGGTGCCGGCTCGGTCACGATCATTTCCGCGCGGGCCGCCACCAGCGGTACGGTGATGCCCAGCGGTTCGAGCAACGCCATGATCTGCGGGCCGGCGGCCACGACCAACGACCCGCAGGAAAACTGGCCTTGCGGTGTGGTTACCCCGGTGACTTTACCGCCCGTGCTATCGATCGACAGCACCGGGCAATGCTGGATCAGGCGCCCACCAAGATCCTGCAATGCCCAGGCATAGGCCTGCACCGTGCGTTGCGGATTGGCATGGCCGCCAAACCGGTAATGAATTCCGCCCAGGCAATTGTCGCCCGCAATCGGCACCAGTTCGCGCGCCGTCTGCGGATCGAGCCGATCCACGCGATAGCCCATTTCATCGCACATCCCGGCGATGAAATGATAGTGATCGAGGTCGTGCTGGTTGGTCGCGATGATCACGCGTTCGGGCTGGTGTTCAGTGGGATAGCCGAGCAATTCGTCCATCATCGGCCACAGCCGCTGTTCTTCGACAAACAGCGGGCTTTGATAATGGCTGGCCCCGCCGCCATTGCGGCTCGATGCTTCAGCGCCGACCACGCCTTTGTCGAGCACCAGCACGCGCAAGCCATCACGCGCCAGCCACCACGCCGACGACAGGCCGGTGACGCCACCACCCACCACGATCACGTCATAATGCGTGCTCACAAGTGTCCGCTCCCGCCGATGGTGGCTATTTTGCGCGCCTCTTCGGGTGTGCCGATGTCGCGGTAGGGGATCCACTGCTTGCGGATGCCGAACCACACATCCCAGCCCGCGTTCATCGCGGCGGTTTCCTGCCAATCGGCCATCACGCCCAACGGTACGGGACGCACCGGCACACGCCAATTGCCGCGCGGCGCCGCTCCCGGGGGCAGATTTGCCGCCATTGCGAGCAATAACGACACTTGTTCGCGGCAGCGGCGGCCCTGGCACACGCCCATCCCGGCGCGGGTCAGGCGCTTGACCTGTTCGGCATCGGGCGGCCCGTCTTCGAGCAACGTGCCCAGCGAGCGCTGACCCATGTGTTCGGATCGCGCGAGATAGTTGGGCGGTTGCACCCCGATCAGATCGGCGCGCGTGACCTCTTCGCACTGGCAGACCATCGTCGTATCCGGGCTGGTCGCAACGAACGCGCGCAACCAATCGTTGCGGTAGGCCATGCGGTCGAATGCGCCGGTGGCTTCGGACAATATGCCATCCTGCCCCAGCACCGACGCCATCACCGCGCGGCCTTGCGACAAGGCATTGTCACGCGATCCCATCAGCCCGGTGGCGGCACCCGCCAACCAGATTCCTGGCAAAACCTCGCCCGCGCCGCCGGGGATGACTGCCCCGCCGCGCATCGGTTCGGTCGCGACACTGGCTCCGGCCACTTCGGCCAATTCGATCGCAGGAACCGCATCGACCGCCATGATCACAGTGTCGCACGCGATCGACTGTTCGGCGCCATCGGCTGCAGCCACGATCAGCCGTTCGACCCCATCGTTGCCGCCCTCGGCGCGGATCACGCGATGCCCGGCCATGACCGTCGTGCCGGCAATGCCGCATTGGGCGGCATCACGCACTTCGATCATTGCCACAACGGTTATACCGCGCGAATGCGCCAACAGCGCCGTTTCGCGCGCCAATTCGCCCGATCCCAGGATCACCACGCGCTCGCCCGCAAACGCGTCATAGCGCGCAACCAGCGTTTCAAACGCCAGGGCGCCCATTACGCCGGGCTGATCCCACCCAGCAAAACCCAGCGCACAGTCGCGCGCGCCGGTGGCCAGCACGAGCGCTTCAAACCCGATCGTCCAGGCGCGTTGCCCATCGGACAGGCCCAGCATCGCGCGCGGCAATGCGCCACATGCCTCACGATTGCGCCACAGCCCCCACGCGGTCGTGCCCAGCCGCACATCGACCCCGGCTTCGAAACAATCGGTAATCAACGGCTCGTTTTCGACCAGCGTTTCGATCAACCGCTCGGGCGATTGCAACGCCGCCGTCGCGCGGCCACCAAACCACAGCGGCACATCGGTGCCCGCCAGGGCCGCCGGCACCGGGTGTTCGTCGATCAACAACACCTGGCGCCCGGCCTGTGCCGCTGTCAAAGCAGCGCCCAGCCCGGCAGGACCGGCGCCAACTATCACGACATCATACAGTTCATCAGGTGCGGCAATTTTGCCGTCGATCGCAAATGCGTCGTGAATCCGGGTCATGCGTGCTCCAGCGCCTGGGCAAAATCGGCAATCAAATCGTCGGGGTGTTCCATTCCGACCGAC
>JAYTHT010000408.1:0-12461 GCA_043732365.1 Novosphingobium sp.
GGTGTGCATTCATTCAAAACCCTGATCACCATCCGCACGATCGTCGACGATGACGCATCACGTCGGCCGTTATTGACGTTTGATAGCTAGGGTGCAGTAGCGCGCTTTGGCAATGTCATGTTCCGACGCAGCGCCGCAATCAAAGTTTGCGCCCGATGAGCTCCTTCATAATCTCGTTCGTCCCGCCAAAAATCCGCGTAACCCGCGCCGCGCGCCATGCCCGCGCGATCGCGTATTCGTTCATATACCCTGCGCCGCCGTGCAATTGCAGGCATTTGTCGACGACTTCCCATTGTAACTCGGTATGCCACAGTTTAGCCGCCGCGCCTTCTTCAGGAGTTAGCTCGCGCTTCAGTTGGCGGGCCAGGGCCCAGTCGAGGTGGGCCCAACCAACTTGCAATTTTGATTTGAGATCCGCGAGAGTGAAACGGGTGTTCTGAAAATCAAGGATGGGTTTGCCAAATGCCTTGCGGTCACGCGTGAAGGCAACAGTGTCGTCAAAGGCGCGTTGGGCCGAGGCCTGGGCGCTGATGGCGATGGAGAGGCGTTCCTGGGGCAATTCGCTCATCAGGTAGATGAAGCCTTTGCCTTCTTCGCCCAGGCAATTGGTCATGGGCACGCGGACGTCGTTGAAGAACAATTCGGAAGTGTCAGCTTCGTCCATGCCGATTTTGTCGAGATTGCGGCCGCGTTTGAAACCCTCGCGATCGCCTTCGACCAGGACAATCGACAGACCTTTCCAGGCGGGTTGAATGTCGGTGTCGGTTTTGCAGCAGACGAGAATCAGGTCGGCGGTCTGGCCATTGGTGATATACGTTTTTGAGCCGTTGATGACGTAGTGGTTGCCGTCTTTTTTTGCGGTGGTGCGCATGCCTTGCAGGTCGGAGCCGGTGCCCGGCTCGGTCATCGCGATCGCGCTGACGACTTCGCCCGAGACCATCCCGGGCAGCCATTTGCGCTTTTGTTCTTCGGAGCCGTAAGTGATCAGGTAGTTAACGACGATGTCTGACTGTAGCGAAAATCCGGTGGCGACGCGGCCATAATAGGCGCTTTCTTCGTCAACGATTGCGTTATAGCCGAAATCGAGGCCCAGTCCGCCATATTCCTCCGGCACGGTGGGACAAAGCAGGCCCAGTTCGCCCGCTTTTGGCCAGATCGCGCGCGGCACAATCCCGTCCTCGGCCCATTTCGCTCCGTTGGGTTCGATTTCTTCCTGCAGGAAGCGGCGCACTGTCGAACGAAACGCCTCGTGGTCCTCATTGTACGCACTGCGGGGAATCAGATCGAGCGACATAAGACAGGCCTCTCCGCCATGGTTTGCTGTTACAGGGAGTAAAGCACGCCCGACGGCAGGGTCAACCGAAATTTAATCGTACGATTAACTGAAGGCGTTAAATCGCTCCGCCAGTCAGGCGCTGGCAAATCAGATCGAGTTGATCGAGCGTCGTGTAGCGAATCGTCACCGAGCCGGTGCGTGGGTCGACATCGGTACTGATCGAAACCTTCAGACCCAGAAATTCCTCAAGATGCGCCTGAACCGCCGCGATATCGGCAGATTCGCCTGGCGAACGATCGGCGCGGGCGCGGCGTGGTCCGGGGCTTTCGGGTCGGGCCAGCTTGCGCGCCAGCTTTTCGGTTTCGCGTACCGACAGGCCTTTGGCGATAACGTCACGCGCGGCGGCTGCGGGGTCGGGCAGCGTGGCGAGCGCTCGGGCATGGCCCATCGACAGCTCTTCGCGTTCGACCATGCCCAGAACGTCTGCGGGCAGGCCGAGCAAGCGCATGATATTGGCAACGTGGCTGCGGGATTTGTCGACGAACTGCGCAATTTCCTGCTGGGTCAGGCCTTCACGGTCGGCAAGTTTCTGATAGGCGCGCGCCTCTTCGACCGGGTTGAGATCTTCACGTTGCAGGTTTTCGATCAGCGCGAGCGCGGTCACTTCGCGATCATCGAGTTGACGCACAATTGCGGGAATTTCGTGCACGCGTGCGCGTTGTGATGCACGCCAGCGACGTTCACCCGCGACCAGTTGGTAACGGTTATCGCCCAGCGGACGGACAACCACCGGCTGGATCATACCGCGCGCCGCAATCGAGGCGGCTAGTTCATCCAAGGCGGTTTCGTCAAAATGGCGGCGCGGCTGATCGGGGTGTGGCTCGATTTGCGAAACCTGGAGCAACATCAATCCGATGGGTGCGACAAGCGCATCAATCGGGCCGTCTGCCGCTGTCGCCTCAGCCAATTGCCGCACCGATTCTTCGCGGCGTGTTTCACCCAGCAGCGCTCCCAGCCCGCGCCCAAGCGCCGCCCGGCGCGGTGTTGCAACCTTTGCCGCAGGGGGCGCGGCGGTCTCCGTCGTCGTTGTGGAATCGCCGCTCATGCCGCTTTCCTCTTTTCGGGCAGCCGCGCGATGATTTCGCGCGCCAGTTTCATATAAGCCTGTGACCCGGCGCAGGCATGATCATAAATCAACGCGGGCAGACCATGGCTCGGTGCTTCGGACAGGCGGACATTGCGCGGAATGACCGCCTCAAACACCAGGTCGTTCAGGCACGAGCGCACATCGTCGGAAACCTGATCGGTCAGGCGGTTGCGACGATCATACATCGTCAGCACAACGCCCAGAATGCCCAGGTCGGGATTGAACCGTTCCTGGACCCGCTCGACCGTCTGTAACAACTGGCTCAACCCTTCGAGAGCGAAAAATTCGCATTGCAGCGGTACGAGCACAGTATCGGCCGCACTCAACGCGTTCAAAGTCAACAGGCCGAGCGATGGCGGACAATCGATCAGACAGATGTCGTGCACCACATCGTGCGATAGCGCGCGCCGCAACCGCCCGGTACGATCATCGACGCTGACCAGCTCGACTTCGGCGCCCGACAGGTCAACCGTTGCTGCGACCAGATCAAGCCCCGGGATACGCGTCGGCATCGCGCATTCGGTCACCGGTACCTGATCGATCACCAATTCGTACGAGGACCGTGCGCGATCGGCCGCACCGATGCCCAACCCGGTCGATGCATTGCCCTGCGGATCGAGATCGATCAGCAGCACTTTCCAACCGGTTGCGGCGAGCGCGGTGGCGACATTGATTGCGGTGGTGGTTTTACCCACGCCGCCCTTTTGGTTGGCAATCGCAATCGTGATCATCGGTGCGCGCCTTTTCCTGCCAAAATACTAAAGTTGTGGTGCGCCAAGCACATGGCCAACCAGCACGCCGCCTTGAGCATCGGTTAGCGATTGTTCCACGTGGAACGTATGACGCCACCGGTTGTCGAGCTCTGCCAGTTCATGCCGGGCCTTTGCCCCTTTCGGCAACAACCAAAGTGTTTGCGGTGTGGAAAAACGCACAGAAAGCGACAAGAGCCGTTCCAGTGGTGCAAATGCCCGCGCGGAAATCACCGAAAACTTGTGCGACGGCAAATCTTCGACTCTCGCCAGCACAACCTGAGCGCGGTCGAGTTGCAATTCCGCCACCGCACGAGAAAGCCATTCAGTGCGTAAACGCCGCGAATCAACCAGCGCAATCTCACGCTCGGGCTGAAGTGCCGCGATCACGAGGCCGGGGAAGCCCGCGCCAGTACCCAGATCGAGCCAGGCACCTGCGCCCAATGTTTCACGTGAAACATCGAGCAATTGCGCACTATCGGCAATATGCCTCTGCCAGACATGCTCAAGGCTGGATCGCGAGACCAGATTCTGCCTTTGGTTTTCCTCGCCCAGCATGATCACCAATCGGTCGAGCCGATCCATTGCCGCCTGATCGACATCAAATTTGTCAGCCAACCACGCGCGCGCCGCTGTCTCGCTTTCCATCACGCCGCCTGCCGCCGGGCGTGCACCAACAGGCTGGCGAGCGCAGCTGGCGTCACACCCGCAACCCGGCCTGCGGCAGCCAGCGTACCAGGCTGCGCATTCGTCAGGCGCTCTACCATTTCACGTGACAGGCCAGACACATCGGCAAACGGAAACTGGTCACCCAGCGCCACACTCTCGCTCGCGCGCAAATCGCGCAACTCCGATTCCTGCCGCAGCACGTACGGCGCGTAAGCCGCGTCCTCCTCCATCTCTTTGGCAAGCGAAGGATCGATCGCGCCCCCCCCCAACCATGGCGCCAATCCCTCGACTGTAATCCCGGGAAAGCGCAACCAGTCGGTCAAGCTATGCCGCGCACCATCCGCGCGAACGGGCAAGCCAGCTGCCGCCAGATCGTTTGCACACACCTCGGCTGTCAGCGCGGTCTCGATCATCACCCGTTGGTCTTCGCGCCGCGCGAACCATTCACGCCGTTCGCTCCGCACACATCCGGCCGCGATCGCCAGCGGCGTCAGGCGACTGGCGGCATTGTTCGCCCGCAGACGAAGCCGGTATTCGGCACGCGCTGTAAGCATGCGATAAGGCTCGCTGACGCCGTGCAACGTAAGGTCGTCGATCATCACCGCCATATAGCTGTTCGCGCGATCAAGTGGCGGGGTCGCCCGGCCAAGCACGTTGCCCGCTGCATGAAGTCCGGCGACCAGACCTTGCGCGGCCGCCTCTTCATATCCGGTCGTCCCGTTGATCTGGCCCGCGCAGTACAAGCCAGGGATCGCTTTTACTTCCAGGCTGCTGCGCAAGGCACGTGGATCAATATGGTCGTATTCGACCGCATAACCAGGCGCCATTACTTCGACCCGCTCGAGCCCGGCAATGCTGCGCATCATCGCGATCTGAATATCGGTTGGTAGCGAGGTCGATACACCATTGGGATATACTGCGTGATCGTCGAGGCCCTCGGGTTCAAGGAAAATCTGATGCCCGTCCCGATCGCCAAAGCGATGGATCTTGTCTTCGATCGAGGGACAATAACGCGGGCCTTGCGCCGCGATAGCGCCTGTAAATAGCGGTGACCGATCCAGTCCGCTGCGAATGATTTCGTGCGTTCGCGCATTTGTCCGGGCAATCGCGCAAAACACCTGAGGCAATACGCGCCCGCGTGACAGCGGCGACATCGTCCACGGTTGCGTATCACTGGCCTGTTCGGGTAGTCGCGCCCAATCGATCGTACGGCCATCGAGACGCGGCGGCGTGCCCGTTTTCAAACGCGCCATCGGCAAGTTTGCAGAGCGCAATTGCTGCGCCAGACGATGCGCGGTTGCCTCGCCGATCCGCCCACCCTCCATCCGTTCCTCGCCGCGGTATAGCCGACCGCCCAGGAACGTGCCAGTGCATAGCACCACTGCTGGCGCGGCAAGCGCCGTCCCATCGGCCAGATCGATACCGACCACGTGTCCTGCATCAAGCCGCAGCGCCGCTGCTTCGCCGGCCACGACATGTAGGTCGGGCTGCCCGGCGACTGAAGCCTGCACCGCTGCACGAAATCGCGCACGGTCCGCCTGGATGCGCGGGCCTTGTACCGCGCTGCCTTTCGAGCGATTGAGCATGCGATAGTGAATCGCTGCGGCATCAGCGGCACGCGCGATTACGCCGTCGAACGCATCGACTTCGCGCACAAGATGGCCTTTGCCCAGGCCCCCGATCGCCGGATTACAGCTCATCGCGCCGATCATTGCCGGGTCGAACGAAACCAGCGCGGTGCGCGCGCCCATACGGGCGGCAACCGACGCGGCCTCGACGCCGGCATGTCCGCCGCCAACCACGATGACATCAAACTGGTGCATAATGTGCGTATTAACGGATTAGTGCGGCGAGGTCAAAAGGAGCGCGGATGTTCCACGTGGAACATTTCACTTACCTATGCAGAACCGACCGAACAGCGCATCGAGCATGGCTTCGGTGTCTGCTCTGCCGACCAGTGCATCCATTGCCCGTCTCGCAAGCCGCAGGCACTCGGCCACCAGCAAAGGATCGCGTTCCAGCACAGCACCTTCCAATGCAATCCGCGCGTCACCGAGGCACTGCGCCTGACGCCGGTTGAGCGCGGCCACCCCGGGCGCTGGCATCGCGGCCCGCGCTGCGCCAATCAGCGCGCCGCGCAACGCATCCAGCCCTTCACCGCTCAGCGCCGAAACGCGCATCGCACCTGGTCCCTTGACCTTCCGATCGGCCCGATCACATTGCGCCGAGATTTCCCACAGGGGCCGATCGACCGGACCAAGACCTTCTTGGCCCAACCACAACACCAAGTCCGCCCGCTCTGCTTCGGCACGTGCACGCGCGATCCCGATCGCCTCGATCTCACCGGCACCCTCGTCACGCAAACCCGCCGTATCGACAAAACTGAACGGCACACCGCCCAGCGCGACGCCCGCAACCAGAACGTCGCGCGTGGTCCCCGGCTGTGCCGCAATGATCGCCGCCTCGCTTTCGACCAGCGCGTTAAACAGTGATGATTTGCCCGCATTCGGCGGACCTGCCAGCACAACCCGAAAACCTTCGCGCAAGGGTTCTGCGCGCGGGCGATCCAGCCATTCGCTCAGCGTTGCAATCAGTGCACCACAGCCATCGCAAAAGCCTGGAGGCAGCATCCCGCCTTCACCATCCACATCGTCTTCGTCGGAGAAATCGAGCGATGCCTCGATTCGCGCCGACAGCATCAGAATGCCCGAGCGCCATGTTTCCGCCGCGCGTGACAACACCCCGCCCGCCATCGCTTGTGCGCTGCGCCGCTGCAATTCGGTTTCGGCCGCCAGGACATCTGCCAGGCCTTCGACTTGCGCCAGGTCAAGCCGGCCATTGGCAAAACTGCGCCGGGTAAATTCGCCCGGCTCGGCGCGTCGCAGCCCGAGCCCGGCCAAAGCGGCCTCAACTGCGGCGGCCACCGCCCGTCCCCCATGCAAATGCAATTCTGCGCAATCTTCGCCGGTCGCGCTATGCGGCCCCGGAAACCACAACACCAGCGCATGGTCGAGCACGACCCCGTCACGCGGGTCGGTCAACCGGCGCAGGCTTGCCCGGCGCGGCGCGGGCATCCCGCCAGCCAGACGGTCGAGCGCAAAACCCGCTGACGGCCCACTGATCCTCATGACCCCCAGCGCTGCCGGCAACTGGCCAGACCCAAGCGCAAAAATCGTAACACCGGTCATGCGTTATTCGCCGGCGCGACCACCTTTTGACTTGAAACCTGCCATCGCAGCGCCCGCGCCCTGCTCCATAAATTGTTGAAACAGCTTCATGCCCATTTCACCCATCGGTGCCATCTGTTTGACATAGCTGCCCAACTGTTCGAGCGACGTTTCACCCTTCATCGCTTTGACCATGCCATCGACATAGGCCTCTTGCGCTTTGGTCACATCGGGCAGACCCAGGAACCGGCGCACCTCTTCGGGGCTGCACTCGATTTCGACATTCACTTTCATGGCGTTTCCTCTCCGACATGCGGCAGATATTCGTCTGGCAAGACTGTCATGCAAGTCGGTCAAAGTCCACGCCCACTGGCAATCCGCATTCGACCAAACCGCGATTCGACAAGACCGCTCGCCGGCAAGACTGGTATGGGCCCGACAAGCGTAGTAAACCCGTCGCCAAGCACGTTGTATCGGAAACAGGAGAGCGGATGATGCAATTGGGTCTGGCCGCGTGGCACCGTTATATGCTGAGCAACGATCCTGCCGTACTGGCCGAACTGATTGCGGACGATGCGGTGTTTCATTCGCCCGTCGTACACACGCCGCAGGCGGGCAAGGCCAAAGTCGTAATGTACCTGGAAGCAGCGGGCAAAGTGCTGGGTAACCCGACGTTTCGCTATGTGCGCGAACTGGTCGACGGGCCCGAAGTCATGCTAGAATTCGTGACCGAAATTGACGGCATCACAATCAACGGGATCGACCTGATCCGTTTTGACTTGGAAGGCCGGATCGTCGATTTCAAAGTGATGGTGCGACCATTGAAAGCCATCAACATGTTGTGGCAACATATGGCTGCACAACTGCCGCCAGCTTGAATTCCCCTAAGCTGACGGCCCAATTGTCAGAGGTCAGTCGTAGACCAAACCGAATTGCGACCCGATTAAAACAGGCCCGTAATTCGGTTCTGACAGACTTTACTGGTTCATTGTCGCAAAGAAATCCTCGTTGGTCTTTGATTCCTTCATTTTGTCGAGCAGGAATTCCATCGCGTCGACCGCGCCCATCTGCATGAGGATACGGCGCAGCACCCACATCTTTGACAGTTGATCGCGCGGGACGAGCAGTTCTTCCTTGCGCGTGCCGCTTTTGCCCACGTCGAGCGCGGGGAAAATGCGTTTGTCCGCGACTTTGCGGTCGAGCACGATTTCCGAATTGCCAGTGCCTTTGAATTCTTCAAAAATAACTTCGTCCATGCGGCTGCCGGTATCGATCAGCGCCGTTGCGATAATCGACAGCGAACCGCCTTCCTCGATGTTACGCGCCGCACCAAAGAACCGTTTCGGGCGTTGCAGGGCGTTGGCGTCGACGCCACCGGTCAGCACTTTTCCCGAACTTGGCACGACGGTGTTGTAAGCGCGGCCCAGACGCGTGATCGAATCGAGCAGGATGACGACATCGCGCTTGTGTTCCACTAGGCGTTTCGCCTTTTCGATGACCATTTCGGCAACCTGGACGTGGCGCGTGGCGGGCTCGTCAAATGTCGAGGAAATGACCTCGCCTTTGACAGAGCGCTGCATGTCGGTAACTTCCTCGGGGCGTTCGTCGATCAACAGCACGATCAGGAACACTTCGGGGTGGTTGTCGGTGATCGCCTTGGCCATGTTCTGCAACAGCACGGTCTTGCCGGTGCGTGGCGGTGCGACAATCAACGCACGCTGGCCTTTGCCCTGCGGGCTGACCAGATCGATCACCCGTGCCGATTTGTCCTTGACCGTGGGGTCGAGCGTATCGAGTCGCAAGCGATCATTGGGATACAGCGGGGTCAGGTTGTCGAAATTGACGCGGTGGCGCACTGCGTCGGGATCGTCAAAATTGACTTTGATCAGGCGGTTGATCGAGAAATAGCGCTCGCCATCTTTGGGTGCGCGGATTTCGCCTTCGAGCGTGTCACCGGTACGCAGGCCCCATTTGCGGACCTGGTTGGGCGAGACATAGATGTCATCGGGACCGGCCAGGTAATTCGCCTCTGGGCTGCGCAAAAAGCCGAAACCGTCGGGCAGGACTTCGATTGTGCCGATACCGAGTATTTCCTCACCATCTTCGGCCATTTCTTTGAGAATGGCGAACATCAGGTCCTGACGCCGCAATGTGCTGGCACCTTCGACGCCAAGCTCTTCAGCCATCGCGACCAGCTCAGCAGGAGTATTTTTCTTCAGGTCTTTCAGATGCATATATTTATTCCAGCAAGGGAGTATGCAGGCCGGACGGTCATCGGGCTTGGAGAAAGCAGACCAGGTGCGGGCGCGTAGCTCGTACGGCTAATATCCGGATTAGCGTCGCTGGCCTTATCCGCACGCGCAGGGCCCGTCAATTGCCATCACTGACAATTACCAAGAGTCGCAATCACCAAGAGGGGGCAATTGAGAATCGCAAGTTAGAACGGTTTCACGATGACCAGGATAATGATGATCGCCGCCGCTACGCCGGGCACTTCATTGACCAAACGCAATTGCTTTCCCGCCAGCTTGCGCCGACCGAACGCCAGATTGCGCGCATAGTCAGCCATCCACACTTGGTAAGCGGTCAGCGCCATGACAACGGCCAGTTTGGCATGCATCCAGCCCTGGGTGAACCAGCCGCCACTGACCGCCAAAGCCATGCCCAGCACCCACACCAGGATCAACGATGGCCACAGGATGATTTTCAACAGGCGCTGTTCGCGTTCCACCCACATCGCATTTTCGGGTGCGTTTTCGGGCAATTCCTGATGATAGACGAAAAACCGGGGCAGCATGAACAGCCCCGCCATCCAGAACACCACAAAGATGACATGGCCAGCCTTGAGCCAGAGATAGAGCATCGTGAGCACCTGCGTCATTGGGTTTCAGATAGACCAGATCATGCGCTGCCGGAAGGCGTATCGGTTGGCAACCCGATTTCTGGTGTGTTCAACCCGGCGGGTTTGCGAACCGGTCGCGGGATCCGTTTGCCTTTCAATCGACTGGTCAGGTGCCAGGCCTGGCATCGGTCGCAGTGATAGGCCCGCACTGCCCGGGTGTAGCGCGCCCCGGCCAAGTCTGCCGCGGCACAATCGGGATAGCTCTGCTTTGCCTCGCAAATCCTTTTTCGTGTCCGCATATTCGGTACCAATTCATCAATTTTTTGGCAGTATAATCTCGATCTTCACGGCTTTGGCCACAACCCTCAGCAACCGCAATGTTTTCACCGCCAGTGCCCTCTTTGACCGTGGCGCGCCGAATTGGATTTGTCATCCTTTCGGCGATGTTTGGCGTGGCGACGGTGATCGCGATGTTCGGGCGCGGGCCGTGGTACGATGAATTCTATGCGGTTTATCTCGTCCGCCCCGGTGTGCCCCTACCCGCGCTCGTACCGGCATGGCTCCGCGACAATCATCCGCCGCTGTTTTACGGATTGGCCTGGGCCTGGTCGCGGCTGATCGCCGGCACAAGTCTTGCCGGCACGGTTGAAGGTTTGCGCACGGTCAATCTGGTCTTTCTGGCAGGTCTGATCGGAGCATTTGTCCGTATGGCGCGCACCGACACGTGGTTTGCGCGAATTGTCTGGTACGATTGCCTGGCGCTTGCCGCAACTTTCCCCGCGCTCGACCGGATCGACCAGGTGCGGTCTTATTTCCTGTCGTTTGCGCTTGCCGCGATCGTTCTGCCCCTGCTTGTCAGGCACATCATGCGCCGGGTGGAACGGCGCGAGACTCTGATCCTGGGCGTTTTGCTCGCGTTCGCCTGCAGCGTCCATCTGGTGACCACCGTGATTATCACGGCGCTGGTCGTGGCCACTGTGGCGCAGCACATGCTTGCCTGCCGCTGGGACGATGCCAGGCGCCTGGCCATGGTCGCCGCGTTGGCTCTGGTGCCATTTGCGGTGATGATGATGCTGCAGCTTTCGACGATCGTCGCCAACACGCATGTGTTCTGGATCCCGGGCGGGATCAACGCGGCGCGCTGGGCGATTGAGACCGAAGCGCACGCGGCGTTGTTTGCCAATCCGGCGCTTATGCTCGTCGCAGCGGCAGGCCTGGCGTCGATTGCGGCCGGTCTGCGTCGCCACGAGACCGAGGCGCAGACGACCGCGATCCTGATCACCACATTCACGGCCGCGCTGGTTCTGGCGCTGACGGTGTTGATCGCGGTGCATCTTTATCGCCCATTGCTGATCACGCGGTATCTGGTTGCGCTCGATCCGGTTTTTGCGCTGATCCTGGCGGTATGTGCCGATGCCGCGACCCGCAAAATGCCGGTTCGGATAGTCGTTGCAATCGACGCGCTGATTCTGCTGGTGACCGGTTTTGCACTCCATGCCAACTGCGTCGCCACATTGGCGCAACCCAGTTGGGATGGTACCGGGACAGCGATCGCCGCAAACATTCGTGCTTGTCCGCAAACCACCGTTCATGCCGATATGCACTGGAATACGCTGCCGCTGTCCACGCCGCCGCGCGACAATCGCGACGTGGTGCCGTTTTCGTATCGCTTTGTGGCGCAACGGTTTGGCTTTGCCCTCGCGCCCACTGGTGCATACAGCCTTTCGGCCACGTGCCCAAACCTGTTCTGGACCGAACATGCCGCCGATCAGCATCCCACCGCACAGATGGTCATCGATGCCATTCGCCGCGCGGGGTATCCTGTCCGATCAGGCCGCATGCAGCGGATCGCCTATGGCTGGATTCTGATTACGCCACCCATTCGCTCTAGCTCGCGCGCCATTCGCGCACCACATGCAACAGTCGTTCGACATGCGCGATCGGGGTAAATTGCCCGATTCCATGGCCCAGATTGAACACATGCGGTCGCCCGGCAAAGGCATCGAGCACCGCGCGCGCTCCGTGGTCGAGGGCATCCCCGCCGGCCAGCAACAGCAGCGGATCAAGATTGCCCTGCACCGGTAAATCCTTCGGCAACACCCTTGCGGCCCAGGCCGGGTCAATCGTTTCATCGATACCGATCGCACTGACCCCGGTTTCCCGCGCATAAGCTGGCAGTTTTTCGCCGGCTCCTTTGGGAAACCCGATCACCGGCACACCGGGATGGAGCCGGCCCAGTTCCGCCACAATTCGCGCGGTCGGCGCAATCACCCATTGTTCAAATTCGCGCGGGGCCAGGCTGCCCGACCAGCTGTCGAACAGTTGCACCGCTTCGGCGCCGGCCAAAATCTGGCCGGACAGATAATCGACAGTCAAAGCGATGATCGCATCGATAATCGCCTGGAACGCCGCGCGATCCCGGTATGCAAGCGCACGGGTCTCATGCTGGTCCCGGCTGCCTTCGCCAGCGGTCATATAAGTCGCCACGGTCCACGGACTGCCCGCAAAGCCCAGCAAAGTGGTCTGAGGGCCCAGCATACCCCGCACAGTCCTCACCGTATCATAAATGCTCGACAGCCGCTCTGGTACCCTCTGGAGAGCATCTAGCGAT
>JAYTHT010000409.1:0-3937 GCA_043732365.1 Novosphingobium sp.
GAGTGCTAGTACCAACCATGAAATCGCAAACGCCCATTCCCCAGCCCGATAGCGATCCACTAGATAGGCGCAGGTTTGATAGATGTGTCCCTTCAATTCTATCTCTGCAAAGGCAGTGCAGCGTAGAATTTGCTGCGTCCATATCGCTTCTTCAGTGATCCATATGCATATCTAATTTCCGAGTCCGATCACCATCGTGACCGAGCATTCACTTTCGTCCAGGCAATGGGCAACTGGACGCATGCTGGCGGCAATGTCGTTACCGGATCATCGAGCGCCACCAATGCCACCGGCTGCATCCTGGGTGGCCTGGGCTGGCGCGCCGACAATGGGGCGATCAGCCTGTTCGCCGGGGGCATTCATGGCGAGCAGACGATCGCTGCGCTGGGCTCACAGACCATGGCGCATTTATCGCTGATCGGCGTCAACGCACTGCTCTGGCGCAATGGCTTTGATGCGTCTGCGACCCTGGCATATGACAATGGCATCGGCGATATCAAGCGCGTATTGCCCGACGGGACCACGACCTGGAGCTGGTATGGGCTGCGCGCGATGGTTGCCGAT
Organism: Novosphingobium sp.; assembly: GCA_043732365.1. Lineage (GTDB taxonomy): Bacteria > Pseudomonadota > Alphaproteobacteria > Sphingomonadales > Sphingomonadaceae > Novosphingobium. Next base: position 565 of record JAYTHT010000409.1, read on the forward strand.
CTGGCGCTGGGCTATACCATTCACGACCCGGCGGGATCGAAGATGCGCCTGCGAATCGGTCTGACTCACATCACCACTCATCGCGATGCGGCCGAAGAGTTGGTCAGCACCGCATTTGAGCTGAACGTGGCGGGCGCGCGCCGCATGCTGAACTTCGTCCACGCGTCGTGGCGGATTGCTCCGCCGACGACAGTGGCAACCCCGGTTTTCGCCTTGGGCGAGCGTGGGTATCCGGGTCAGGCTGAACGATGACAATTCGCAAGCGACTGCTTTTTTGCCCGACGCAGCAAACCCAATCTTGGCCGGTGGGGTGTTGCGGGCGACGATCCAGGTCACGTTCAAGGCCGGTTTTGCTTATGCCATGTCGGCCGCCGTCACGCTGTTTGGATCGTTCGACGGCGAACGGGGCAGCGGTAGCCACACCAATGCGCTGAACGGGGGCATCTGGCTGGCATTCTGAACTCGATCAAAATGGTATCATAACACTCCAAATTCCCTCGTTGCCGCCTCGTCGTCATGCTAAGCTTGCCGGCGATAAGACTATGACAAACCGGGAATGGATGGGCCTGAAACAGGTGTTGCTATGCAGCATCCTTGGTCTTGGACTTTATGTGGCGCCAGCGCATGCCGGTACGGGCAGCCCCGACAGGGCTAGCGGCGACAGGGCTAGCGGCGACAGGGCAGACGTCGACGGAATTGACACGCCGTCACTCCGGACGTCCGGTCGTGCCGAAGTCCGCTCCCCAGATACGAACCGCGCCGCAACCGCCCTGATCTTGCCCCCGTCACGCTATCCGGTAACGCCGCGTGGCGGGATCAGCGATCACATGTTTGGCGAAACGGTGGCTGATCCGTGGCGCTGGCTGGAAGGGGACATCCGCAGCGATCACGCGGTCGCAGATTGGGTCGGGCGCGAAAATACGTTGGCGCGCGGGTATTTGTCGGCATTGCCGGGGCATGACGATTTTGCCGAACGGCTGCGCACGTTGTATGATTACGAGCGGTACAGCCTGCCGCGCAAAGCGGGCCACCGCTATTTCTTCATGCGCAACAGCGGGCTGATGAATCAGTCGGCGCTCTATGTGCGCGAAGGACTGTCGGGGCCGGACCGCTTGCTGATCGATCCCAATCGCGCCGCCGCGCCGTTTGCGCTCGACGCCTGGGTGCCGTCGCCCGGTGGGCGCTATCTGGCGTATAGCGAACAACATCAGGGCAGCGACTGGCGCACGATCAGGGTGGTGGACGTAAATGGCGGGCGCACATTGGACGATCGGCTGGAATGGGCCAATGACACGCTGATCGGCTGGGTTGGCGATACCGGGTTTCTCTATTCGCGTTATCCGGCCCCCCGGGCTCAGGATGAATTCCAGGCGCAGGCGCATGACAAGGCGATCTGGTTTCACCGTGTCAGCACTGCGCAGGGCGTAGATGAACTGGTCTATGCAACACCCGACCATCCCGAATGGGGGCACAAGGTACAGATCGCCTCTGACGGACGCTGGGCGGTCATTTCCACCCAGGCCAGCACCGCACCTGCGCGCGCGATCCATCTGATTAACCTGGCCGCGCCGCGTATCGGGGGGCACTGGATGGTGTTGCCGCTGGTGGCAGGGCTCGACCATGACTGGAAACTGGTTGATGGGGATCATGATCAGTTGTGGTTCACCACCAATGATGGTGCGCCGAATTATCGGCTCGTGCGGCTTGATCTGCGCCGCGGGGTGCAAGTCACCACCATAGTCGGCGAACATCGCAACCTGCTGGAGGCGGGACGGATTGTCGGAGACCGGCTGATCCTGTCGTACCTGATCGGCGGGCAAAGAGTGGCGGTTATCACCGACCTGAACGGACGGCCCGCGCGGGCGATCACCATTACCGGCAGCGGCGCGGCGACCGGGTTCGATGGCCGGCCCGGTGATTCCGAGACATTTTATCAATATTCCAGCTATAATCAGCCGCCGGCGATCTATCGCATGGATTTGCGCAGCGGGCGCGTGACGCCGTTTGCGACGCCCACGATACCGTTCAAGCCGGCGGACTATGTGATCGAGGACCGGCAATACCCCTCGCGCGATGGCACAATGGTGCCGCTGACCGTCGTGCGTAAACGCGCCAGCGTGGGCATAGCGGCGCCGACGCTGTTGTATGGCTATGGCGGGTTCGATATCGCCTTAAATCCCGGTTATTCGCCGTGGCGCATGGCCTGGCTGGAGGCGGGCGGCGTATTTGCAGTGGCGGCGGTGCGCGGCGGCGGAGAACTGGGCTCGGCGTGGTACCAGGCGGGACGCGGCGCGCACAAACAGAACAGTTTTGACGATTTCATCGCGGCGGGCGAATATCTGGTGCGGCAGGGGATCGCGCGCAAAGGGGGATTGGCTGCGCAAGGCGGATCGAACGGCGGGATGATGGTTGCCGCCGTGATCAACCAGCGGCCCGACCTGTTTGTCGCCGCCAATCCCGATGTCGGGGTGATGGACATGTTGCGGTTTGACCGGTTTACGCAAGGACGGTCGTGGATCGACGATTACGGCGACCCTGCGCGAGAGGCGGACTGGCGGACGCTGCGGTCTTATTCGCCATATCACAATATCGTGGGCGGGCATGATTATCCAGCGATCCTGGTTACGACCGCCGATACCGATGATCGTGTGGTCCCGGCGCACAGCTTCAAATACGTCGCCGCGTTGCAGGCTGCGGCAATTGGCGACCGGCCGCATCTGTTGCGCGTGGAAAGCGATGCCGGCCACGGCGGGGGGCGGCCGCTGGACAAGACGATCGCTGGCGGTGCCGATGTGATCGCGTTTCTGGCCGCGTGGACGGGGCTGACTGCGACGCCCGAGACGAACGTGGCGGCACCGTGATCAGTTCTTGATGGCTGACCCGAAACTTCGTTTCGGGAATTCGCACTTTCGCGAATTTCGCAATCACACTCCAACTGATGACAGTGCTTGCTCGATCGTGGCAGGCTGCTTATCGCAGGAGTCATGATCGTCAAAAAGGACTGCTGCGATGAACAGTTTTGAAGATCGCGCAAATACCGGCCCACATACCGGTCTTGCTCACGACGAGGAAATGATGTTCCGCGTCCAGGCCCGCCGCAACAAGCTGCTCGGCCAATGGGCGGCCGTGCGCATGGGGCTCGATCCGGCCGAGACCGAGTCTTATGCGCGGTCGGTGGTCCAGGCCGAGTTTGAGGAATCGGGCGATGAGGATATCATTCGCAAAGTGCTGGGTGATATTCTGCAATCGGGCGTCGATGTGACCGAGGCCGAAGTCCGCACGTCGCTGTCTGCCAGAACGGTCGAGGCACGGCGCCAATTGATGGGAGACAACTGATGGCGATGGCCGCTGACGATATTTCTGCGATGATCCG
>JAYTHT010000410.1:0-1079 GCA_043732365.1 Novosphingobium sp.
GTGCTGCCTTCGCCCTGGACCAGCGTTTTGCACACCACATCGCCCTCGATCGTGCCGTCAATGTGCAGATCGGCATCGGCGTGCAAACTGCCGCGCAGCACGATATCGGCGCCGAGCACCGAAAAACTGGGGTCAGTGCCGCGATTAGCCATGGTGGGCAGGCCCGCTGCCGGTGGCGGGCGATGCGCCGGACTGGTTTTCCTGGAAAACATGCGGAAACGGGGCCTCCAGAAACGGGCGCGGGTTAACCGGCCGGTCGTTGACGCGGACTTCGAAATGCAGATGCGGCCCGGTCGAACGGCCGGTGCTGCCGATTGCGCCGATTGGCGTGCCTGCAATGACCTTTTGTCCCAGTTGCGCGCTGATCCGCGACATGTGCGCATAGCGGGTGACGAGGCCGTGTCCGTGGCTGATCTCGACGCAACTGCCATAGCCCTGGCGTTGACCGGTAAAGCTGACTTCGCCTGTCGCCGCGGCATAAATCGGTGCGCCTCTGGGTCCTTTGAAATCGAGCCCGGGGTGGAACGCCGCGCCGCCGACAATCGGGTCTGTGCGCACGCCAAAGCCTGACGAGATGTATTCAAAGCTGGCGGGCATAGTGTTGGGAATGTGCGCAAGCCCGGTGTTCATCGCACTCATCCGGCCAAGGCTGGCGGCCAGGCGTTCAAACCGCGGGTCGATGCCATTCCAGCCCAGCCGGATCAGCGGGCCGCCTTGCGCGTGGGCGTCGTCTGCCATTACGGTTGCCGGGTTGAGACCGACTTTGCGGATGGCGCCGCTGGCCGCATTGGCGCGATCGTCGGCAAACCGCGTCAGTTGTTCGGCAAAGGCGATCTGGCGCGCTTCGATCCGGACGAGGCTGGCGGCCTGGGGTATTTCTTGCGAAATTTTGCGCACGGCCTTGGCGGTTTCACTCGCACTGTCGCTGACCGTGCCTTTGGCGATTGTTGCAGGAGCAGGCGTTACAGGGATGGGTCCGATCACGCTCTGAACCGCTTTTTCCAGGAAATCCTGGCGCCGTTTCAGATCGCCGGCGACCGTGACGAGATTGGCGTGATAACGGGTGACGCGGCTTTCGG
>JAYTHT010000411.1:0-1079 GCA_043732365.1 Novosphingobium sp.
CGATCGCTTTGGGCTGGCGATACCCGGAGCTGAACACTGCGATTCGCCCGCGCCCCGCCAAACCGGCAAGCCCAGGCGGTGCATTTTTGGCACCGCAGCGACAGCCATTGCCCCTTTTGAACGCTGATTTTTACCCGCAACTGGCCAAATATAATACCACCAGAAACCGAAAGCAGCCCAGATGGCCACGATTGCCAAGCTCCAGATCCGCACCGCGCAAGACTTGAGTGCCGCTGCCGGCGATATCGATATGTCGCATTTCTGGATGCCGTTCACCGACAACCGCCATTTCAAGGCCAATCCGCGTCTGTTCGCAACGGCGCGCGACATGCATTATGTCACGACCGATGGCATGCTGCTGCTCGACGGGACCGCCGGGCTGTGGTGCGTCAATGCGGGCCACGGCCGCGCACCGATTGCAGCAGCGATTGCCGATGCCGCGCACACGCTCGATTTTGCACCGACGTTTCAATTGGGGCATCCACTGGCATTTCAGGCTGCGAGCGCGATCGCCCAACTGATGCCTGCCGGGCTTGATCGCATATTTTTCACCAATTCGGGGTCTGAAAGCGCCGATACCGCGCTCAAGATGGCGCTCGCCTATCACCACGCGCGCGGCGAAGGTACGCGGTTCCGCCTGATCGGTCGCCAGCGCGGGTATCACGGAACCAATTTCGGCGGGATGTCGGTCGGTGGCATCGGCGGCAACCGCCGCCGCTATGTCAGCCAGGTGTGGGGCGTCGATCATCTGGCGCATACCCATGGCGATGCCGTGCGGTTTCAGCGTGGGCAACAACCATCGAACGGCAACCTCGCCGACGAACTGGAAGACCTGGTACAATTGCATGGCGCCGAAACGATCGCGGCAGTGATTGTCGAACCAGTGGCGGGATCGACCGGTGTGCTCGTGCCGCCACAGGGCTATCTGCAACGGCTGCGCGAAATCACTCGCAAACATGGCATCCTGTTGATATTCGACGAAGTGATCACCGGATTTGGCCGCCTTGGCACCGCGACCGCCGCAGAATACTTCGGCGTGACGCCCGATCTGCTGACGATGGCCAAAGGGCTTACCAACG
>JAYTHT010000412.1:0-3909 GCA_043732365.1 Novosphingobium sp.
TGTGATCAGTCGGCGAAAAATCAATCGGCGGCACGCTTCATCCGCGCGGCAATAATCCGACCGATGGGGTCATCGCGCAGGGCTGGGGCCGTGGTTGCCGGGCCGGGGATCGGCGCGGACGCTGCGCGGGCAAACAGGTAATTGCGCGTCGGATAATTGCGCGCCTGATAAATGGGCTGCTGGCGCGGCGCCGTTTCGGTGTGAACCGCGCGGGGGGCGGTTGAACCGGTTTCCGGCCGGATACCGTCGAGGAAATCGCTGTCGATCCGGCTCGTTGTGAGTTGGGCTGGGGCTGAGCCTGGGGCTGAGATTGAAGCTGGGATTGAAGCTGGGATTGAAGCTGGGATTGGGGCTGGCCGCATCGCGGAAAGCCGCGTCAGATGCGGCGTATCGGCCTGCGCCAGCGCGGTTCTGGCAGACAGCAACGGCGGCTCGTTCTTGCGCGGCCCCTGCTTGTAAATACCGTGCTTGTAAATGAAGCCGTTGACCGGCCAGCGCGTCGTGCCCAGGTCGCCGATCGGGGCATACCATACGCGCACTTCGCTCCAGTCATTGGCTGGTGACACATCGACCGCGCGCACGTCCAATTCGGCCAGTCCGCGCCGGCCACCAACCGGCGACCAATTGCTGTGGCGCAACAGCACGGTGCGCGTGTCGATCACTTTGCTGACCATCGCGACATGGCCCAGGCGCATCCCGCCATGCGGGCGAAAGCTCATCACTGCGCCCGGCTGTGGCACATGGCCACGGACATATTGCCCATCGGCCTGATCCCACCAGGTGTGCGCATCGCCAAACAGCTGAATGCCAGAGGCCTGCCGTGCATAAGGCACACATTCCACATAAGGCAGTGCATCGCTGTCCTCGCTGGCATCCGCGCTGGGCGCAATCCAGGCGGGTCGTGCGATGGCGCTGTCTGGTGCCAACTGCGCGACCAGTGCCAGCACTGCCGCAAGGCGCCAGCCGGTCCGCGCATCGATTCGTGTTTTGATCCCCGTCATGAGCAGAGCATTGAGGCAGACGTCGTTAAGGCACCCCGTTCCGATAAGGTTAACGGCGTGTAAGCGATGTCGCCGGGCTCAATTTGTGATGTTTTGGCCGCTGCTGTCTTTGGCGAAATACCGCAATTGCTTGCGTTTGGGGCCGTAAACCGCCACGGGACCGGGTATGTCCGCCCCCATATTACCGCATGTCGTGATCATCGGCCGACCCAATGTCGGCAAATCCACCCTGTTCAACCGGTTGGTGGGTAAAAAACTTGCGCTCGTCGATGATCAACCCGGGGTGACGCGCGACCGCCGCCTGGGTGATGCCGATCTGCTGGGTCTGGCGTTCACGATCGTCGATACCGCCGGGTGGGAAGACGATGATGCCGCCAGCCTGCCGGGGCGGATGCGCGCCCAGACCGAGGCGGCGCTGACCGGCGCGAAAGTGGCGCTGTTCGTCATCGATGCGCGGTCCGGGCTGACGCCATTGGACGAAGAAATCGGCCGCCATCTGCACCAGTGCAATGTCCCGGTGGTCTTGCTGGCCAACAAAGCCGAAGGTCGCGCGGGCGATCACGGCCTGTTTGAATCGTATGCGCTGGGCTTTGGCGATCCGGTCCCGTTTTCGGCCGAACATGGTCAGGGATTGGGCGATCTGTTCGAGGCGTTGTTGCCGCTGCTGGGCGAAACCGAAGCGGCGCCCGACGAAGAAGACCACGAAGATTACACTTACGATCCCAAAAGCGTGCTCAAATTCGCGGTCGTCGGCCGGCCGAATGCGGGCAAATCGACGCTGATCAACCGCATTCTGGGCGAAGACCGTTTGCTGGTCGGGCCCGAGGCAGGGATCACGCGCGATTCGATTGCGGTCGATTTTACCTGGCATGAACAGGGCGAAGCGCGTGAGGTCCGCCTGATCGACACGGCGGGCATGCGTAAAAAAGCCAATGTCGTCGAAAAGCTGGAGAAAATGTCGGTCGCCGATGCGCGCCACGCGATCGATTTTGCCGAAGTGGTCGTGTTGCTGCTCGATGCCACGCGCGGGTTGGAACATCAGGACCTGAAAATCGCGTCGATGGTGCTCGAAGAAGGTCGCGCGCTGATGATCGCGATCAACAAATGGGACATTGCCGAAGACCCCAGCGGGCTGTTCAACGGCATCCGCGCGGCATTGGAAGACGGCCTTGCGCAAGTGCGCGGTGTGCCGCTGATCGCGGTGTCGGCAATGACGGGCAAAGGGCTCGACCAGATGCTGTCCACCGCATTCACATTGCGCGATGCGTGGAGCCAGCGCGTGCCGACCGCCGCGCTCAACCGCTGGTTCGATACCGCGTTGGAGGCCAATCCGCCGCCGGCCCCTGGCGGACGCCGGATCAAGCTGCGCTATATTACGCAGGCAAAGACCCGGCCACCGGGCTTTGTGCTGTTTGGTACGCGGCTGGACCAGTTGCCCGAAAGCTATCGCCGCTATCTAGTCAACGGCATCCGCCGCGAACTGGGGTTTGACGCAGTGCCGATCCGCCTCACCTTGCGCAGCGCCAAAAATCCGTTTGCGCCCAAGTGACCGTATTCGTGCCGGACCTGCCGCTTACACTGTTTGCGGCAATGCGGCGTGGATTTACTGGAAAATGCCCGCGGTGTGGCGCGACGCGGCTGTTTGCGCGGTTTTTGAAACCGGTTGATCGCTGCGGCTTGTGCGGACAGGACTGGACGCTGCACGCGGCGGACGATTTCCCGCCTTATGTTGCGATCATTGTCACCGGGCATGTGATGGCGCCGTTCCTGATCATACTGGGCGCCATGACGTCGATCCCGTTGTGGGTCACGATGGTCACGGCGGTGGCCATGGCCGTCATGTTGCTGATGGGCCTGTTGCAACCGGCCAAAGGCGCGATCATCGCGCTGCAATGGTGGATGGGCATGGCAGGCTTTGTCAGTCGCCCCGGCAAAGTCGAGGCCGGCGTCGCTTGATGTCATAATTGCGGGCGGGGAGACTGCACGCCCCTCCGCCCGCCATCAATTCAGAAGATTTCGAACAGGCCCGCCGCGCCCATGCCGCCGCCGACGCACATCGTCACGACCGCATATTTCGCAGCCCGCCGTTTGCCTTCCATCAGTGCGTGGATCGAACACCGCGCGCCTGTCATGCCATAGGGGTGGCCGATCGAAATCGCGCCGCCGCTGACATTGAGCAAATGATCGGGAATGCCCAGCCGATCGCGGCAATAGAGCACTTGCACGGCGAACGCTTCGTTCAGTTCCCACAGCCCGATATCATCGACGGTCAGGCCAAACCGGCTGAGTAATTTGGGGATCGCAAACACCGGTCCGATGCCCATTTCGTCGGGCTCTGTGCCTGCAACCGCCATGCCGACAAAGCGGCCCAATGGTGTCAGGCCCTTCTTTGCTGCGAGTGCGCCTTCCATCACGATCACCGCAGCGGAACCGTCGGACAACTGGCTGGCATTGCCCGCAGTTACGATCCCGCCGGGTAGCACCGATTTAAGCGAGGACAGCCCTTCCAGCGTGGTTTCGGGGCGGTTGCCTTCGTCTTTGGTCAGCGTGACATCGCGCATGGTCACTTCGCCAGTCACTTTGTCGGCAACCGCCATGACCACACTCGCCGTGATGATTTCATCGGCGAACCCACCGGCGGCTTGCGCGGCGGCAGTGCGCTGTTGCGACTGGAATGCATAAGCATCGCACGCGTCACGGCCAATGCCATAGCGCGAGCCCACGATTTCGGCGGTCTGTAACATCGGCATGTAGATCGCGTTGTGAATCGCATACAATTCGGGATCGGGCGTGACGCGCATGTCCTTGGTCTGGACCATGCTGATCGATTCCTGTCCGCCGGCGGCGACGACATCCATGCGGTCGATCACCACTTGCTTTGACGCGGTGGCGATCGCCATCAGGCCCG
>JAYTHT010000413.1:0-1071 GCA_043732365.1 Novosphingobium sp.
GGACTACGCAGCCAACATCGCCCCGCGCATGGCAAAGACCTCGGGGCGCGACTGAGGTGATGGACGTGCGCCACCTGCTGGTCCGCGCCGGATGGTCGATTAATACGACCGAGCAGGGATGGCAATCATCACCTGGCAAGTCCAACATCTCTGGGCCTCCGGTTCCGTCCGCAAGCTAGCGTGAGCAGTCCAGGGTTATACCAAAGCATAACCCAGTATGGGTAGTTTCCGACGCTATGCCGGCGCTACGGATCGTCCGACAACCGGTCACGCTTAAGCGAGGATCGATCACCATGCACGATGCGAATAACTGGTACTATGGCTGGGGCTGGGGGTGGTTTTTGTGGCTCGGATTCATTTTCCTGTTCTTTTCGAGCCTCGGTAATTGGGGATACACTTACAGTGCGCATCGCAAATACGGTCAATGGCCCACGGGAAACGCGCGCGCCATTCTTGATGAGCGTTATGCTCGCGGCGAGTTGACGCGCGAACAATTCAGTCAGCTCAAAGCTGATCTCGCCGCCTAGCCCGGGCGAAGTGGGCTTGAGGCATCAGACCATGCCAAGACACTCGCAGATTTCGCGAATTCCCTGACAGGATGCCGATCATGTCTATGAAAGCCCTTATCCTATCCACCCTTCTCATGGGGTCACCCATCCCGGCACTTGCCCAAGCTGGCCCGGTGCCGGCAGCAGCGCAGCGAAGCGAGGCTGTTCGCAGCGGGTCCGATCAGGCAAGCCGGTCGTCCAGCCAGATGCAATCCGGCGATCCGTCGCCCGGACCCACTACGCGGCAGCTGAACCACGCCTCGGATGAATATACCCGCATGAGGGCCGATGCCCGTGCCCATTATCGGATGGATCGACGCGCCTATATCGCGGCGGTCGAGGCCCAGCACGACCGAGAGGTCAACCGCTACGATCGCCGCTACGCGCGCCAGCAAGTTGCATACGCCGAGGCGATGGCGGCATGGCGCGTGCAGGTTGCCGCCTGCAAGCGGGACGATCGGCAGGCGTGCGCGGCACCGACACCCCGGGTCGCGGACTTCTATTGAGTCGGCTGACGCTGCAC
>JAYTHT010000414.1:0-3899 GCA_043732365.1 Novosphingobium sp.
CTTTGCCAGGCCATAGCCGCGCAAATACGCCGCCTGATAAATGTCGGACCACGACACCGCAAACAGCAGCAGCCCCAGCAGCGCCGCCGACCAGCCAAACCGGGCGCGCAAAAATCGCGTAAACACCACCAGATGCGCCAACGCGATCGCCAGCGGCAGCGCGCGCATGCCCCAATGCCCCATCGGCACGACCGCGCGCCATACCTTCAACAGCGAATAGAACAGCGGTGGATTGGTTTCGCGCGCCATCCACCAGCCCCACAGATGGCGCCACGGCTGGCCCGAAAAATACATCGAGGCCATTTCGTCATAGACCATCGATTGCGCGGCATGGCGCAGCCGCAGCCACGCCGCCAGCAGCGCAATTGCGCTAAGCAACACGCCAATGGCCGATTGGGCCGAAAATCGCCCAAAACTCAACGCGTGCCTGCCATAATGATAGTGCTGCCCCTGGTCTCCGCTGTGCGGCATACTGGCACGACCACGGGCAAACAATAGCTGCGTCAAACGGCAGTTTGATCAGGAGGCCAGGCGATACGCCATGGTTACGATCATCCCGCCAAATTCCGGCTGCCCGCACAACCAGCGCGATTGCACCACGCGCAAATTGAATGGCGCTTGCGTCAAGACCACTCCGCCGCGTTGTGCCAGGCGGATTTCCGATCCGGTCGGAATGGCCACATTGGCCTGCGGCAGGTCGTCGGCGGGCGCAGGCGAGTGCCGTTGCGCAGCGGCAGCCCCGATCCGCTGGGCCAGCACGGGATCTCGCGCGGAAATCACGCCGATCGCTTCAACCAGCGTGTCCTGCAAATCGGTCATCCCTCGCCGTCCTTCCCTTTGCGAATGGGCTTTAAGAATATGCCGGGGCGTGCGCACGGCGACAAGTTGGGGCCAATACGCTTGAAAGCCAAAGGCGGGCGCGCCATGTGGGGGGCACGAGGATTGACCGGAAACACCATGACCATGACCGACACTGCCCCCGCGACTGACACCGGCGCCGACGCTGGCACTGGCACCGACACTGGCACCGACACTGGCACCGACACTGGCACCGACACTGGCACCGACACCACCGTTGCGCCCGAAACCCGCTCGTTCGAGGCCGACGTTGCGCGCTTGCTGCACCTGATGGTGCATGCGGTTTATTCCGACCGCGATGTGTTCTTGCGCGAATTGATCGCCAATGCCGCCGATGCCTGCGAAAAACTGCGCTATGAAAGCCTGGCCGATAGCTCGCTGTCGAGCGGTGAAACCCCGCGTATCACAATCGCGCTCGATCCCGACGCGCGTCAGCTGACCGTCACGGACAACGGTATCGGCATGACCGAGGCCGACATGATCGAGGCGCTGGGCACGATCGCGCGATCCGGCACGCGCGCCTTCATGGAAAACCTGACCGCATCCAGGGACGGCGAGAAAGCCAACCTGATCGGCCAGTTTGGTGTCGGGTTTTACGCTGCATTCATGGTCGCCGACAAAGTGGAGGTGTTTTCGCGCCGCGCCGGGACCGCGCTGGCGCACCGCTGGACATCGGACGGGCTGGGCACATACACGATCGAACCCGCCACGCTGGACAAAGCCCCCGCACCGGGCACCCGCGTCGTGCTGCATCTGAAAGACGATGCGACGCAATACACCGAACGCTTTGCCGTTGAACGGATCGTGCGCGCGCAGTCTGGCCATGTGCCGGTGCCGATCATGCTGATCGAAAAGCCCGATGCCGAAATCAGCGAAGTGACCGATGGCAGCGCGCTGTGGGCACGGCCCAAGTCGGAAATCACGCCCGACGACTACACCGATTTCTATCGCACCCTCGCCGGGCAATTCGACGCGCCCGCGCTCACGCTGCACTACCGCGCCGAGGGCAAGCACGAGTACAATGTGCTGGCATTCGTGCCCGAAAGCCGCCCGTTCGACTTGTTCGACCCCGATCGCAAAGGGCGGATGAAGCTGTACGTGCGGCGCGTGTTTATCACCGACGAGGCCGAATTGCTGCCGCGCTATCTGCGGTTTGTGCGCGGGCTGGTCGATTCGGCCGATCTGCCGCTGAACATGTCGCGCGAAATGATCCAGGACAGCCCGCTGCTCGCCGCGATCCAGAAGGGCGTGACCAACCGGATTTTGAGCGAATTGGACAAGATGTCGACCCATGACGCCGACAAATACGCCGCGTTCTGGGACGCCTTTGGCGCGGTGTTGAAGGAAGGGATTTACGAGGATTTCGGCCGGCGCGAAACACTGCTCGGGCTGGCGCGGTTTCGCGGCACGACGGTCGAAGGCTGGCGTTCGCTGAAGGACTATGTCGCCAGCATGCGCGACAACCAGACCGCGATCTATTTCGCCACCGGCACCGATCGCGAGCGCCTGGCCGCCTCGCCCCAGATCGAAGGGTTTCGCGCGCGTGGGATCGAGGTCCTGCTGCTGACCGATCCGGTCGACAGTTTCTGGGCCGCATCGGGCGTCGATTACGAAGGCAAACCGTTCAAATCGGTCACTCAGGGCCAGGCCGATCTGGGCCTGATCGAGCCGCTCGATGGCGCAGCAAAGCCTGAACCTGCCGCGCCCGGGGCCGAAGCGTTCATCGCTTTTGTCAAAGCTCAGCTGGGCGAAGCAGTATCGGACGTGCGTACTTCGGAACGCCTGACCACCAGCGCCGCCTGCCTCGTCGCCAGCGAACACGGCATCGACCGCCAGCTGGAACGCCTGCTGTCGGCCAATGGCCAGGCACCGCAAGGGGCCAAGCCCGTGCTGGAACTGAACCCGCGCCACGACCTGGTCGCGCGCCTGTCCGCGCTATCCGACGATGCCGCGCTGAAAACAGACGGCGCGCACTTGCTGTTCGACGAAGCCCGCATTGCCGATGGCGAACTGCCCGACGACACCCGCGCCTTTGCCGACCGCCTGGCGCGGATCATGACCAAAGCGCTGAGCTGATCTGGAGCCTGCCCGCCCCTGGGGACGGGCAGGAGCCAAAAAGAATTCAAACCGCGCCGGCAGCATCTCGGGCAAGCTGCACCGCACGCGCCATGTCTGGTGCTTGGCTCTCGCCTGGCGGCACAAAGGCCATCTGATGCACTTGCGCCAGCCCGATCAGCGTATGCCACAATTCGGCATTGTTCACCGGCCGCTTGCCAGTGCTGGACCAGCCTTGCGAGGTCCATAACCCCGACCACCGCGCAAAGCCGTCGGCCAAAAACCGGCTGGACGCATGCACCGACACCGCGCACGGTTCGATCAAAACGCGCAACACACCTGTCAGCGCCTGCAAATCCATGCGATTGGCCGTGGTGCGCGCCTCGGCCCCGGACAGCACTTTTTCATGCCGCCCCATGCGCAAAACCGCCGCCCAGCCGCCATCGCCGGGATTGCCATGGCACACGCCGCCGACATAGATTTCAACGGTTTTCATCGTCGGCTCAGGCATCTCTAACGGATTGTGCCCCAGTGATGAAGCGCCCCGCAGCGATTGGCAAGCGTTGGCAATCGAGGGAGTGAAATCCAGGCGGCTGGGCGCATCGGCGATACCACGATCTCTGCGGCGGGTTTCAGCACCACCAGCTGCCCATCGGCAAACGCGCCATCCTGCCCTGCGACGCGGATCGTGCCCAATACGATGTAGATCGCCCGTTCGACATGCACCGGCGCAAACGCATAACGCGCGCCCGGCGCCAGGGTCAGTTCGGCCAGGATCATGTCCGACGCGGTTTCAACCGGCGCGACCAAGCCGTTGGCTGCGCGACCCACATCTGGATCGCGTGAAGCCGCGCGCGCGCCACCTGATTTTTGGCGCCGCGCAATGCGGCAGGCGTGCGTTCGGAATGGACGATGGCGCCCGGCGGTCATCCAGTTGACCGCGCCGGGCACGATCGCCTGGACACTGCCGAGCGAATCGCGGTGCA
>JAYTHT010000415.1:0-1070 GCA_043732365.1 Novosphingobium sp.
CATTCCATCGCCACGAACATCCGCGCGTGATCATCGCATTGTCGGGCGGCACGATGCAGATCGCGGAACAGGACGGCACCAGGGAAACTCACGATTGGCAGACCGGCCATGCCTATTGGCTACCCGCCAACGCGCCCGGGACAATGCACCAGGATGTCAATGTGGGCGACAAACCGATGACCGTGATGGTCGTCGAACTGCTCAGGGAGCATTGAGCGCATTCAAAGCTTGATTTTAAGCGCCAATTTCAGGTGAACTTGCGATCTGTTGGTTGGGTTGATCGGGTTGAGGCCAAAGTCATACCCCACGTCGGATGACAGCGACAAGTTGCTGTCGATCAGGTTGAGGTGCAGCAACGGCCCGGCGGTCTGGGTATTGCCCAGCGCCAGCGCGGATACCGATCCCAATGTCCCGCGCGCGGCCACGCCCAATTGTACCGCCGGTCCGACATTGACCAACGCATGTCCGTCATAGCTGACCGCCATCGGATCGGGCACATTGAAATCCTGCCGCCCCGCCAGATTGAACGCGGCATCCACCCCGCCAGACTCGTGGCTGATATGGATATCGGTGTTGATCCCGCTCGATCCCTTGGCGGTGGGTACGAGTTCATCGGCGACGCTGACCACCAGGCCTTCGCGTGTGCCAAATGTCGGATTGGCGAGTGTGGCCAGGCTCGGGTCGAGGCGGAGTGCCTGCGGCAGCCTTGCGGTAAACGCATCCCGCAAATCGGGCCCACGCGGTTTTGGCGCGCGCCCGCTCAGGCGTGTGGCCAGGCCGATCGATTGCAGGATATTGCCGGTCAGTTGCGCGTCAAAGGCCTGATCAAAGTCATCTTGCGATGCGCGCGCCGCCAGTTCGAGATCGGCCAGATCGGCCATCGCAATGCCCGGGTCATCCATGCCATCGGGGCTGGCAAGCGTGGCCGGCATCGCAAGCGACAGCACCCCGGCATGCACCGGCAACGCCCAGGCAGCGGCCATCGCCACCAGTGCGATGGCGATGCGGCGATCAGTCCTTGATTCTTGACGTTTTACCATGGGGCGCACGCGTGTTCAGAAGGGAGCAAG
>JAYTHT010000416.1:0-3892 GCA_043732365.1 Novosphingobium sp.
AGCCGGGCTCAGCCCGCGCCGCAGCGCATCCTGCGACCGCAAATAATCCTCTCTGCGCTTATTGGTGCGCGCCGCGATCGCATCGAGTGGATCGGGAAAATCGGCCCAGCGCGGCGTCTCGTCGATGCCAGCAGTGGGCCGAAACGCGCGGGTCTCGCTGACCCATCCGGCCAGTGGCGATTGCGCGCGTTCGATCTCGCCTGGCGTCATGCCGGCAAAGAAGTCATAGCCTAGGTTGAACACGCGCACATGGTCGAGGCAGAACCAGCGATAATTGCCCGGGCCATCGAATCCTGGCAGACGCAGGCCCGGCGCGCGAAATTCGCCGGGCTCGGTGCAACCCGGCGCATCGCACAGGCGGCCGGTGTCTTTCATCCGGCCATGGAATCGATCTTGAGTCATTTCCCTTTCCCATGCCGCGACTTGCGCTAGGATGGAAGCCATGACAGGACAACTTGCCCATGAAATCACCACGCGGCTGATCGCTGCATTCGCACCCGATCACCTCGATGTGATCAACGACAGCGACAGTCACCATGGCCATTCGGGGCATGACGGATCAGGCGAATCGCATTTCACCGTGGTCATCGAATCTGCCGCATTTGCCGGACAATCGCGGTTGCAGCGCCAGCGCCTGGTGATTGCCGCGCTGGGCGACATTCCCGGGCAACGCGTACACGCGCTCGCGATTAAGGCGCGGGCGCCAGGTGAATGACCGGCCGGGTCCCAAGGATCCGCTGAACCATGCCGCGCGGCCTGTTGCGCAGCCGACGTGGCGGGCATGCCGAAGTCACCAATCTCGAGCTGTTTTTCGACCTCGTCTATGTCTTTGCGATAACCCAGGTTGCGCAATTCGTGCGCGAACATCCGGGGCTGCTGGGCTTGGTCGAGGCGGCGCTGCTGTTTCTGGCGGTGTGGTGGGCGTGGATGTTCACGGCGTGGGCGACCAATTGGGCCAATCCCGATACCGTGCCTGTCAGACTGATGATGCTTGGCGCGATGCTGGCCAGTCTTGTGCTCGCCGCGATCTTGCCCCGCACTTTTGACGGCGACCATTACGCGCTGGTGTTTGTGCTGGCCTATTGCGCGATCCAGATCGGGCGCACGCTGTTTGTGATGTGGATCATGGCGCAGGACCGGCCAGCCGGCGCGCGCAATATGGTTCGCATTGCGCTCTGGTTCATTGCTGCGTCCCCGCTGTGGTTGGCAGGGGCCCTGGTCAAGCCGGTTTTGCATTCCGGACCCGGTTTGCAGGTCGCGTTATGGGCTGGCGCATTGGCGATCGAATATGCCGGACCATTTGCATTTTTCCGCGTGCCCGGGCTGGGCCACTCGACGCGCGACGACTGGGACATTTCGGGCAGCCACATGGCCGAGCGCGCATCGCAATTCGTGCTGATCGCGATGGGCGAAGGGATTGTTGTGACTGGCGCCGCCTTTGCCGCAGCGGCGCCGACCCGTGCCAGCACCTGCGCGTTTTTGGCAAGTTTTGTCGGATCGGTGCTGATGTGGTGGATCTATTTCGACGTGGGCGCAGAACGCGGCGCGCGGCAGATCACCCACAGCGCGGATGTCGGCCGCATCGCGCGCAACGCCTATACTTATTTGCACATCCCGATCGTCGCCAGCATCGTTGCGACCGCAGTTGCCGACGCGTTGTTGATGGCCGCACCCGGTGGCGTGGCCAGCCCGGCCTTGATCGCCGCCGGCGGTGGTGGACTGGTCGGATTTCTGCTGGGGCTGGCGTTGTTCAAACGGTTTTCCAGCCCGTTGGGCAATCTGCCGCTCAGCCACGGGATCGGCCAGCTATTGGTGATCCCGGTGAGCGTCGGCGCCTGGTTTGGCCATTGGTCAGCGCCACTGTTCACCGGGCTATGCGATGGCGCACTGGTGGTGGTCGCGCTATGGGAATGGGGATCGTTCCATGGCGGCTGGCGCGAACGTTTCGCCAAATGGGGTTTGCTCGTCAGATAGCAAACCATTCGATCCAGGCACCGTGCGCATGCGCGGTCGCCAGGATGACTTCAGCGTCCCCGCCCGGCCAGTACCGCACGCTCAATTCGTGCCGAAACGTCGTTCGGTCGGTTTCCAGTCGCACCCATGCCAGGCGCCGCGATCCAGTGGCATCGGCCCCGGCGGTCTCGATAGCGGCAGTGATCGCCACGCGTGTTGCTTCGGGCAGATACTGCCAGACGATCGAATGAAACACGACGCGCGTGGTATCGGCAGTTTGCGGCGCGGCCAGTCGCGCAGCGACCCAGTCACCCGCATCGCACCGATCGACCCGGGGCGGCCTGACCCGCGCCAACGCGACAGCGGCGTCAAGCCGCGCCATGCGGATCGCCGCATCGGGCCAGACATAGGCTTTCAAGCGCACGGCCTGCGCCGGATCGGTCAGATCGAGCGGTGCGCGATCGCACCCGCGAATCGCATCGATTGTCACCGGATAAGCAGGCGGGGGTGGTCCTTTCCATTCGGGCACCACTCGCAATGGCGAAACGGCGGGCCCGGTCGTGACCCCGCCCAGGTCAAAGAAAAACCGGTCCATCATCGTATTGATACCCGCGCTCGCGCCCAGCTCGTTCAATTCAAAGCGGGCCCCCAATCGGCTCGATAACCACAGCAGCGCGGCCATGATGCTGCCCGACCGACCCGCTTCATTGGTTTGTGGCGGGCCGCCGAGCCATCGCAGCAACGCGGCGTCATGATCGGCAACGACGTCGCCAATCACGCGATCGATCGCGGCCTGATCAGTCAGGTCGCCGGTATAAATCGGGGCCAGCCGGTCATCGCGCCCAATCAAGTGCAAATTGTGCAGCCCGCCATTCAACCGCAACGGCAGCGCATCCTCCATCGCAGTATCGGCCCAGGCTGCCAGCCGCTGGCCAACCAGCGAGGTGCCCGTGATCAACGCCAATTGCGCACGCACGACGCGGCTCGTGATCGGCGCCAGGTTTTGTATCGCGTATTCGGCCTGCCAGATGATCGCCTGAATGACTTTTGGGTTTGGTGCGATTGCTGACTGTGCAAATACCACAAGGTTGCCCTTTCCGGCCCTTTGCCATAGGGCGCGTGGGCCATGACCGCGTCCCCATTCCCATCTGCACTTGTCTTTGCCCTGCCCAAGGGCCGTATTCTCGATGAGGCATTGCCCTTGCTCGAACAGGCCGGTGTAGTGCCCGAAGCAGAGTTTTTCGACAAGAGCTCACGCGCGTTGAGCTTTGCCACAAACCGTGCCGATGTCCGCCTGATCCGCGTGCGCGCGTTCGATGTCGCGACCTTTGTCGCGCATGGCGCGGCGCAGGCCGGGATTGTCGGGTCCGACGTGATCGACGAATTCGACTATGCCGATCTGTACGCACCGGTCGATCTGGACATTGGCCATTGCCGGCTGAGCGTTGCCGAACCCGCAGGACTTGGCGCGAGCAACGCGCATGAGAGCCATGCGCGGGTTGCGACCAAATACCCAAACCTTACGCGCCGCCATTTCGAACGGCTGGGTGTTCAGGCCGAAGTGGTCAAATTGAACGGGGCGATGGAACTGGCACCCACCTTGGGGCTGGCCAGCCGGATTGTCGATCTGGTATCATCGGGCCGCACGCTGAAGGACAACGGTCTGGTCGAAACCAGCCGGATCATGCCGGTTTCGGCGCGCCTGATTATCAACCGCGCCGCTTTGAAAACCGATAGCGTGCGGCTGGGTGCGCTGGTCGATGCCTTTCGCGAGCTGGTCGCGCGGCGCAAGGCCGCCTGATGTTGCGGCTTGCGACATCCGATGCCGGGTTTGCCGTGGCATTTGGCCAGATGGTCGATGATCGGCGTGAAAGCGATGCCGATATCGCGCGCGATGTCGCCGCGATCATCGCCGATGTCCGGTTACGCGGCGATGCGG
>JAYTHT010000417.1:0-1067 GCA_043732365.1 Novosphingobium sp.
CGCTTTGGTCGCCAGCAACGGCGCGACCGGTTGGCCATGGCGGGTCAGGCCGTCGACCACGGTCTGCAACCCGATCGCATCGGCCCAGAACATCGGCCCCCCGGTCCACGCCGGCCAGCCATACCCGTTCAGCCACACTGTATCGATGTCGCCAGCGGCTTGGGAAATGCCCTCGGCCAGGATCAGCGCGCCTTCGCTGATCATCGGATACAGCAGGCGTTCGCGGATTTCATCCTTGCCGATATCGCGTTGCGGCTTGCCCTCTTTGGCGGCGAAATCGGCGATGATCGCTTTGACTTCATCCGATGGCGTGCGCTGGCGATTGTCGTCGTAGTCGTAGAAACCCTTTTTGGTTTTTTGTCCCCAGCGGCCGACCGCGCACAGCGCATCGCGCAATGTTTCGATGCGGGTCGGATCGCGGTGCCAACCGATATCGATTCCGGCCAGGTCGGCCATCTGCCATGGCCCCATCGGAAAACCGAATTCGAGCAGAGCCTCATCGACGTCCCAGTATTTGGCGCCTTCCATGATCAGCGCATGCGCCGCGGCCTGACGCGGGGACAACATGCGGTTGCCGATAAAGCCGTGGCACACGCCCGACACCACCGGAATTTTGCCGATCGTCACCGACAGCGCCATGACTGTCGCCAGTTCGGCCGCGCCGGTTTCGCGCCCGCGCACGACTTCGAGCAATTTCATGACATTGGCGGGCGAAAAGAAATGCGTACCCAGCACCGATCTGGGCCGGCCGGTCATCGCGGCAATGGCATCGATATCGAGATAGCTGGTGTTGCTCGCCAGAATGGCACCAGGCTTGACCGTCTTGTCCAGCCGGCCAAACACTTCCTTTTTGACTTCCATGCTTTCATACACCGCCTCGATCACCAGGTCGCACGGCGCCAGCGCGTCAAAATCCAGCGTCGGGGACAAGAGCGCGATCGCGCGCGCCGCCTGATCGGCATCCATCTTGCCTTTTTTGACGGTCGTTTCGTAATTGCGGCGGATCGTCGCGACACCCCGGTCGAGCGCGTCCTGAGTCATTTCGACAATCGTGACAGGGATCCCGG
>JAYTHT010000418.1:0-1066 GCA_043732365.1 Novosphingobium sp.
ACCGTTTCGCGGCTCGGCGGGGCCAGCCACACGTTTCGCATGCTGCTGCAATCGCTGATCCTGACGGTTGGCGCCTTGCTTGTGATCGACGGCCAGGCCAGCGGCGGGGTGATCCTGGCCTCATCGGTGCTGTCGGGCCGCGCGCTGGCGCCGGTGGACATGGCGATTGCAAATTGGCGGTCGTTCGTCGCAGCGCGCGCCGGGTGGAGCCGGGTGGTGACCGGCATTGCGACTTGGCAAAAACCGGTGTCGCGCACGATTGCGCTCGATCCACCCATTGCACACTTGTCGTTGCGCGACGTGTGGGTCGCACCGCCTGGCTCCAGCCGCTTTGCCGTGCAAGGCGTCAGCCTGACCCTGATGGCGGGCCAGGTGCTGGCGCTGGTGGGCCCAAGCGCGGCGGGCAAAACCAGTCTGGTGCGCGCGATGCTGGGAATCTGGAGCACCACTCGCGGCGAAATACGGATTGATGGCGCGACGCTCGACCAATGGGATAGCGATCGGATCGGGCATCATTTCGGCTATGTCGCCCAGAACGTCGACCTGATCGACGGGACGATCGGCGAAAACATCGCGCGGTTCGACCCCGTGGCCGGTTCAGACACAATCATCGCCGCCGCGCGCGCCGCCGGGATGCATGACACGATTCTGACGCTGCCCGATGGCTATGAAACCCGCGTTTCGGCGGACGGCGGCGCGCTGTCCGCCGGGCAGCGACAGCGCATTGGCCTCGCCCGCGCGCTCTATGGCGATCCGTTTCTGCTCGTGCTGGATGAGGCCAATTCCAATCTCGACGCAACCGGCGACGCCGCGCTCGCCGATGCGATCGGCGCGGTGCGGCGCCGTGGCGGGATCGTGGTGATGATCACCCACCGCCCGGCAACGCTGGGCCCGGCCACACACATGGCCGTGATGCAGAACGGTCGCCTGATCGATTTTGGCGAACGCGACGCGGTGTTCAATCGGGTGCAAACCGTGCCCGAAGCTCCACCGCGTGAGGTTGCGGCGTGAATTCCCCCGAACAGGCCCACGCGTTGATGCCTCGATTGTGGCAGGACGCCGCACC
>JAYTHT010000419.1:0-1065 GCA_043732365.1 Novosphingobium sp.
ACCAACCCCGCGCCCTTCACGGATTTCCAGCGCCATTGACCGCGATACGACATCGCGGCTGGCCAGATCCTTGGCCGAAGGCGCGTACCGTTCCATAAAACGTTCGCCTTCGGAATTGGTCAGATAGCCGCCTTCGCCGCGCGCGCCCTCGGTGATCAGCACGCCCGCGCCGTAAATACCGGTCGGGTGGAATTGGACGAATTCCATATCCTGCAGCGGCAGACCCGCGCGCAATACCATGCCGCCGCCATCGCCGGTGCATGTATGCGCCGACGTTGCGGTAAAATAGCTGCGGCCATACCCACCCGTCGCCAAAACGACCGCATGGCCGCGAAAACGATGGATCGATCCGTCATCCATGCACAGCGCGATCACGCCGCGACATTTGCCATCTTCCATGATCAGATCGATCGCGAAATATTCGATGAAGAAGTCGGCATCGTATTTCAGCGACTGTTGGTACAACGCATGGAGCATCGCATGGCCGGTGCGATCGGCGGCGGCGCACGTGCGCTGCACCGGCGGGCCTGCGCCCATATTCTGCATATGGCCACCAAATGGGCGTTGGTAAATCGTGCCATCGGCGTTGCGGCTGAACGGCACACCAGCGTGTTCCAGTTCATAAACCGCCGCAGGCGCTTCGCGCACCATGTATTCAATCGCGTCCTGGTCGCCCAGCCAGTCCGACCCTGTCACGGTGTCGTACATGTGCCATTGCCAGTGATCCGGGCTGTTGTTGCCCAGCGATGCGGCGATGCCGCCTTGCGCGGCGACGGTGTGCGACCGGGTCGGGAATACTTTGGTGATGCACGCGGTGCGCAGGCCGGCTTGCGCCGCGCCCATTGTCGCGCGCAGGCCCGAACCACCGGCGCCGATAACCACGACGTCATACGTATGGTCGATAATCTTGTAAGCGGCAGTCATGACTTATGCGCCTCCCAGGGCAATACGGACGACGCAGACGATTCCGAACGCGGCCGCCGCAACAGGCACGATATTGAGCAGCACCCATGTGGCAATCCTGCCGCCCTCGCCATGCACATAATCTTCGAGCATCACCTGCAC
>JAYTHT010000420.1:0-3854 GCA_043732365.1 Novosphingobium sp.
ATCATACGAACTCCCGGTTTTGACGGTCGTAGATATGCAACATGGCACACTTTGCAATGGACTAATGCTGCCGAGTTTGCATCGGCACGCTGCTTGGTACTACGCAGGGCCAAATAGACCGATCGGGAGATGACCATGACCAACCGCTATGACGCGATCATCATCGGCGGCGGACACAACGGGCTGACATGCGCGTTTTATCTCGCGCGCAGCGGAATGCGCGTGCGCGTGCTGGAGGCGCGGCACATCGTCGGCGGCGCGGCGGTCACCGAGGAATTCCATCCCGGGTTCCGCAATTCGACCGCGAGCTATACCGTCAGCCTGTTGCGCCCCAAAGTCATCGCAGACATGAAACTGCACGATCGCGGTTATCGCGTGATCGAGCGCACGATTTCGAATTTCTTTCCATTCCCCGACACGTATCTGAAATTGGGCGGCGGTATGGCGCGCACTCAGGCCGCGGCGGCGCGCATCGAACAGGGCGTGGAAATCAGCCTGGAGACGCCGGTTGCCAAGGTTCTCGTCAACGCTTCCAGTACCGGGGGAAAAGCGCAAGGCGTCAAACTGGCCAGTGGTGAGGAGCTTTACGCGCCGATCGTCGCCGCCAATGTCGGCCCGGCGCTGTTGTTTCGCCAGATGGTCGATGCCAGCGACCTGGACGACGATTTTCGGCGCCGGATCAAGGGGTTCAAGACCGGGTCTGGTACATTCCGGATGAATGTCGCGCTGTCCGAATTGCCCGACTTCACCGTGCTGCCGGGCAAAGCCCAGGCCGAACACCACACCGCCGGGATCGTCATCGCCCCGGGCATGGCTTACATGGACAAGGCGTTCGACGATGCCAAAGCGCACGGTTGGTCGCGAGAACCGATTGTCGAAATCATGATCCCCTCGACCGTCGATGACAGCCTGGCGCCGCCAGGCGGCCATGCCGCCAGCCTGTTCTGCCAACAGTTCGCGCCCGAATTGCCCGATGGGCAAAGTTGGGACGATGTGCGCGACAATGTCGCGGACCTGATTATCAACACCGTCGATGCCCACGCGCCCAATTTCAAACGCAGCGTAATCGCGCGGCAGATCCATTCGCCGCTCGACCTCGAACGCAAATTCGGTCTGATCGGGGGCGACATTTTCCACGGGGCAATGGGGCTGGATCAACTGTGGAGCGCGCGGCCGGTATTGGGCAACGGCGATTACCGGTCACCGATCAAAGGGCTGTATATGTGCGGATCGGGCACGCATCCGGGCGGCGGAGTCACCGGTGCGCCGGGCCACAATGCGGCCGCCGAAATCATCCGCGACCGGTCCATCCTGTGGAAGGCGCTGCATCGGGGGCGGGGGTCGGGCCGGGGGGAGGGTCGATGACCCCGTTGCGGCGCACCAGCCAGTAAATCGGTAGCCCGGTGACGATCAGCACCGCGCCATAGGCCACCGCCTCCCCGCCCAGGCCCCATGTCGCCCAGCCAGTGAACAGCGTGGCAAATAGCGCGACCGGGACCAGCGCGCGTTCACCCGGCAGCAGGCGGATCGCGGCGATCATCGTCATCGCATAGGGTAACATGCCTGCCGCCAGGCTGATCGAAGCGATGAACGTGAACAAGTCGCCCATGCCCCGCCCGAAATTCAACAATGTGACTACGCTCAACAACAGACTGGACACCACATGCGCGCGCGCCGGGGTGCCGGCGGCGGTTTCGCGCGCAAACCAGCGCGGAAAAACACCGCCGCGCGCCATCGCCAGCGGCATTTCACCCTGAACGAGAATGAACCCGTTCAGCGTCCCGAATGCGCTGATTGCGGCAAACACCGCGACCATGCCGGCGACCGTGCCGCCAAAATAGCGCCCGAGGAAATCAGCCACCGGGGCGGGCGATGCTGCGGCAATCTGGTTGGGCATATAGCCGAGCAACGCCAGCGAAATGCCCATGTAGATCAGCCCCGCGAGGACTGTGCCCAGCAATGTGGCGATTGGCACGATGCGCGCGGCATTTTCGACCTTTTCGGCGGGCACTGTCGCCGATTCCAGCCCGAGAAACCCCCAAAACGTCAATCCGGCGGCCAACGCGATCCGCCCGCCCGTAATCGGCACATGCGGTTGTACAACCGTCGGCGCCCCGCGCAGCCACAGCACGGCGCCCAGTCCGATCACCACAACCAGCGGCATCAGCTTGATGATCGTGGTCACCAGCGAAATGTCGCCCGCCTTGCGTACGCCCAGGATATTGACCCCGGTCAACAGCCACACGCATCCCACGGCGAGCACAGCAGGCAAGCCCGAAACTCGCCCGATTACTGGAAAAATCAGCGACAAATTGCTGACCACTGCCACCGCCAGCGCGCCATTGCCCGCCCACAGCATGACCCAATAGCTCCATGCGGTGACATAACCCGGAAACGGCCCGAACGCGGCCTGGACATAAGCATACGGCCCGCCCGCCATCGGCCGTTTGGCAGACAGCCGCGCAAATACGATCGCGAGCGCCAGCGCCCCGGTGATCGTCACCAGCCATCCAGCCATCTGGTTCATGCCCAGCGGCGCGAGCGTGGCCGGCAGCAAATAGACACCCGACCCGATGAGGTTGCCGATGACCAGCGCCAGGACCATCCAGGGGCCCAGCTTTTTGCGATCTGGCTCTTTGCGATCCGGCCTTGCGCGATCCGGGCCTTTCCCAATTGCCGATCCGGATGCGTCCGCCAAGGGATTCTCCTGCGTTACGGGACCAAGTTAGTGATTGGCAGGTTAGCGACTGGCAGGTTAGCGACTGGTGCGTGCGGTCCATGTGCGGATATAATCGATCGAGCCGCGACATTTGGCCATCTCGGTCATTTTGGTCATGCGCAACCGGGCGCCGTCCCATGCAAAGTTTTGCGACGTGACGCAATCGCCGATCCCGTGACCTTTGCCATAGCTGATCATCCGCCAAGACTTTTCGTCCCAACCGCCGTTGGTCAGGTCGGTGTCACCCGCATGGCCCATGGCTGGATCGGCCAGCGCGGCTTGTGGCGCGGCCAGCGCGGTGGCAAGGGCAAGAATAATCATGGCGGTCATTCCCAACTGCGGTTGCGCAAGGCCTCGCTCATCATCTTGCGCCGTTTGAACCGGCCCGCAAGATGCGTATAGAAAAACCACGGCATCGCGCGCGCGGGCAGCACGCCATAGGCGATCTTTTCCCAGCCGTTCCAGCTGACCGCGACTGCATTGGTGCGGCGGGTGGAGGGAAAACAATAGTGTCCAACGTCATAGATCGACGGGCCTTTGTCCATCATCCGGACCATGATCTCGTGGTCTTCGAGCACATAGGGCCAGATCGCGCTGTCAAATGCGCCGGCGGCAACGAACGGCGCCAGCCGCCAGCATTGGGCATACGTCCCCGCGTGGCATTTTTTTGGCAGGACCCGGCTGGCGAACAGCACCCGTTTCAGGCGTTTGTGCGCCGCCGGACTGTGCGCCTGATCATACAGATCGATTGCCATGACGCTGCTCGCGGTCGGATTGGCGTCAAACAGCGCCAGACAGCGCGACACGTAATGCGGTGGGTACACCGTGTCGGCATTGAGAAAGCCGATGAATTCGCCCGTTGCCAGCGCGATGCCTTTCATCAGCGCGGGCACCACGCCGGGCACGCCCTCTTCAACATGCAGGTAATCGATGTCGCTTGCCGCCAGGAAGGCATCGACCAGCGGGGGCGAGCCATCGCTCGACCGGTTGTTGACGATGATCAGGCGAAAATCGCGCGTATCCTGCGCCGCGATCGCGGTCAGCGTCGGCAGGATAAAATGCTCTTCATTGTAATACGGCAGGACCAGCGCGATCCGCTTTGGTCCTGAAGTCAGGTTTTGGCGGGACAATAGAG
>JAYTHT010000421.1:0-1057 GCA_043732365.1 Novosphingobium sp.
GCTTTCGGCATCGACCAACGACTGGTTGAGATTTTCCAGCGCCATCTGGGCATCGGCTTCGGCCAGCGCGCCATCACGCGCGGCGCGCTGCGCCATCGATGACTGGGCCAGCAGCAGCCCGATGCCCACCAGCAGCGCAGTCATCGCCGCCAGCAGCCAGGCGCGCGGGATCGTCTGGAGCCGCGCCGACTGGATGCGGACCCATGGCCACGCCCGGGCGATCGTTTCTCGAATTTCCATGGCGCTCACCTAGCATGCTCCGAAGCCTTTGCGCTAGGTTCCAGCTGGGCAGCGCGGGGCAGGCGTGGACAAGCCCGCCAGCGCGGCTTGCAGCCCCGCCGTGCTTGCGCGATCACGCAGGCATGGCGATTCTCTCCGACAAATGGATCCGCACCCAGGCGCGCGAACACGGCATGATCGAGCCGTTCGTCGAAGCGCAGCGGCGCGATGGCTGCATTTCCTACGGCCTTTCGTCTTACGGCTACGACGCGCGGGTTGCGCCCGAATTCAAGATCTTCACCAACGTCAATTCATCGGTGGTCGATCCCAAACAGTTCGACCCCAACAGCTTCGTCGACCGCGAAACCGATGTCTGCATCATCCCGCCCAACAGCTTTGCGCTGGCCCGCACGATCGAATATTTCCGCGTGCCGCGCGATGTGCTGGTGATCTGCCTCGGCAAAAGCACCTATGCGCGGTGCGGGATCATCGTCAACGTGACCCCGCTCGAGCCCGGCTGGGAAGGCCACGTCACGCTCGAATTTTCGAACACCACTCCGCTTCCGGCCAAGATCTACGCCAACGAGGGCGCGTGCCAGTTCCTGTTCCTGCAGGGCAACGAGCCGTGCGAGACCAGCTACGCCGACCGCGCGGGCAAATACATGGGTCAGCGCGGGGTGACCCTGCCCAAGCTTTAGGGAACCAATTGCACTTCCGGGCGCTTCAGAACGAGGCGCAGCGATCGCGCCGCCCGGAGAGTACACCATGTCCACCATTGCAGCCGTTATCGGGCGTATCCTGATTGCCCTGATTTTCATCGTCTCGGGCGCAGGAAAAG
>JAYTHT010000422.1:0-1055 GCA_043732365.1 Novosphingobium sp.
GGCGCGATCGGCTATGTCGAATACATCTATTCGCGCAAGGACAAGGTGACCTACACACTCGTTCAAAACGCCGCGGGCCAGTTCCCACAGCCCAATGGCGCCGCGTTTGCCGCTGCTGCCGCCAGTGCACCCTGGGGCAAGATCCCTGGCAATTACATCATGTTGATCGATCAGCCCGCGCGCAATGCGTGGCCGATCAGTGGCGCGACCTTCATCCTGGTACCCCGCAACCCGGAAAACCCGGCGCGCGCGGCCGCCGTCCTGCGGTTCTTTGACTGGGCCTACAAGACCGGTGACAAGACCGCGATGGGCCTCGACTATGTGCCGCTGCCAGCAGCGGTAAAGGACCTGATCCGTCGCCAGTGGTCGAATGAAATCAAGGCCGGCGGCCGCCCGGTTTATAACGGTCACTGATATGGCCACGGCGCAATCTTCGCCGGACGGTGCTGCGCCCAATGGTAACCACACCCTGCGCGTCACCGACGCGCAGGGTGATGCGATCAAGCCGGGCGGCGATCACGTATTTCGCACTCTTTGCCTGATGGCCGTGCTGGCGATGATGGCCACCTTGACTGGGCTGGTTATTTCGCTGGTTTCGGGTGGCTGGATGGCGCTCAGCCATTTTGGCATCAGCTTTTTCACGACCAGCACCTGGGACCCGGTCGCAGACCAGTACGGTGCCGCGGCGCCGATTGTCGGCACGCTGATCACCGCATTCCTGGCGCTACTGCTGGCCCTGCCCGTCGCGATCGGCGTCGCGGTGTTCCTGGTCGAAATCTGTCCGCAGGCGATCGCGCGCTGGCTGGCGATCGCGGTTGAATTGCTCGCCGGGATCCCTTCGATCGTTTATGGCATGTGGGGGCTGTTTGTGCTGGCGCCATGGTTTTCGGCCCATGTGCAATTGCCGCTGATGATGGCGGTGACGCCGGGTTCCTGGCTGGAAACGCTGATTTCGGGCGTGCCCAATGGCGCCAATATCTTTACCGCATCGCTGATCCTGGCGGTGATGATCCTGCCCTATATCGCCGCGATCCTGCGCGAATTGCTGATGTCGG
>JAYTHT010000423.1:0-1052 GCA_043732365.1 Novosphingobium sp.
GTCGCTGCCAAGTCGGCGTTGTTCAATCAGTTGCCAGCGGCCATGGGCATGGCTTAATTGGTCCAGCCCGATGTCGCCGACCGCCGCCAATCCCGCGCCGATCACGATGGGCGCGCGGTAGACCATCAACCGATCAACCCGGTCGGCGGCAAGAAACGTCGCCGCCGCGCCTGCGCCGCCTTCGACATACAGGTATTGCGCGCTGCCGAATGCACCGGGCGCGGTAATATCGGCCACCGTGCGCCATCCGTCAGGCATTGGATCGGGCATGCGGCCGCGTGTCAGGACCCAGCGTTCGGGGCTGCGTGATTCCAGGCCGGGCAAGCGAACATCCAGCTGTGGCTGATCCGCGCGAAAAGTCGCGCCACCGACCAGAATGGCATCGGCGCGGGCGCGCGTGGCGTGGACATGCGCGCGTGCGGCCGCCCCGGTGATCCACTGGCTTTCGCCCGAGGCCAGCGCAATCCGCCCATCGAGCGATGTCGCCAGTTTCAGTGTGACATGCGGCCGCGCGGCTTGCGTGCGCAACAGATAGCCGATCAGCGAGGCCCGCGCCGCCGCGCTGTCGATCAGATCGACCCGAATGCCCGCATCGCGCAATCGGGCGATGCCGCTGCCGGCTGTGCGCGGATCGGGGTCAGTGCAGCCGATGACCACTCGCGCCGGACGCGCCGCGATGACCAGATCGGCGCAGGCGGGCCCGCGCGCGCTGACATGCGCACATGGTTCCAGGGTGACGTAAAGCGTTGCGCCGTGCGAGGCGGCGCCAGCCATGGCCAGCGCTATGGCTTCGGCATGGGGGCGCCCTCTGGCGTGGGTATGACCGCGTCCGACGACCTTTCCAGTGGCCGGGCCATTGGCGACAAGAATGGCGCCGACCGCCGGGTTGGGTCGGCTCAGCGGACGGCCTTGCGCGGCGAAGTTTGCGGCCGCTTGCATCCAGGCGTCATCGGTATGCCGCATCACGTGGGCAGGCCGCATCACGGTGTGGCCGAGGCAGCAGCTTCAGGATCGACGACCGGCTTGGCGCCCTTTTGGAGATAGCGGGCGAG
>JAYTHT010000424.1:0-1052 GCA_043732365.1 Novosphingobium sp.
CCCATTTTTCCCGCTTGGCGGGTTCAACCCGCTGCAGTCGGAGGCGCTGTCCGAGATCGCGCAACGGCAGGCTGCGACGCCGATGCAGGTGGCGCTCGCCTGGCTGCTGCGGCGCGCGCCCAATATCCTGTTGATCCCCGGCACGTCATCTGTCGGGCATCTGCACGAAAATCTTGCAGCCGCCGAAATCGAACTGTCCACCGACGCCATGGCGGCGCTCGATGCAATCGCTGCTGCCCCCTGACGCACGGCACCGGTTCGCCGCTGGTGGGGTCACCATCTCATCAGATCGCCGCCCGCTTTGCCTGACGCTTGATGCGATCGAGGTCGGCGGTCGCGCCCGGGGGTGATTGCCACTTCGGGCAAGATATTCGACTTACCATCGAGGCCGCCCGCACGCCGCCGGGGTCGAATGTCGCCGTTTGGCCACCCGCAACGAGCGCCACGTCGAAGATCAGATCGGGCTCCAGCAATCCTTCCCAAAACGCGTCGTGATCCGTGTCAGTTCAAAGATCACGCCGTCGCCCGCCGCTGCGCTGAAATCCCCGACGGATGCTCCGCCGGTCGCGATCAGGGTCCAGGTGTCGGATGAGCGCTGCACAATCGACCTCATGTCGCGGCCGTTGTCGACCACGGCCCGTCGACGTCGAGCGCCAAAGCAGCGCGCCTCCCCGACGCGATCAGGTCTGCCCGCGCGACATCGATAGGATCGCCATTGTCGAACAGGGCTTTAGGTTAATCGCGAGCACGACCGCTTTGAGGCCGCTTGATCAGTCGACGAGGATACGCATCCATTCCGACACGTCCGCCCGTTCGGTCCTGAGTGCATTCGCTGGTTCGCCCGTATCCTCATACCCGACCGCCAGACCACAAAACAACATACGCTCATCGGGCGTCTCAAGGAATTGCTTTACCGTTTGGGGAAAAATCGCCCAGCATTCCTGGGAGCAGGTGGCAAGCCCTTCCTCCACCGCGAGCAACATGAAGCTCTGAAGAAACATGCCCATATCGCTCCATTGCGGCGATCCCATGCGCCGATCGATCGTCATGAA
>JAYTHT010000425.1:0-1049 GCA_043732365.1 Novosphingobium sp.
AGTTCGTCGAACACCGCTTCAACTTCCCAGCGTTCATGGTAAAGCGCGGCTAATTCTAGCGCGGGCGCTTGGCCTGGGTCGAGCAAGGTCGTGAGCAGCCGATATCGCACCGCCCGCTCCGCTGTGTCGGCCATGCCCGGCAAACTGTATTCAATCACGCGCACCACTATCTCACCACTGCGCTTGCGCCGAGACTTCATATCGGGGTAAATCGCACTGAGGTACGAGCCGTCCGGCAGTGGCGTGATCACCGGCAACTGTTGATTGGCTGCGCCACGCCAGAGTAATTGCGCGCCGGTATCGCGAGCCGCTTTCCAGTGCAGGTAACCGCGGAAACCGCGGTCGGCCAGACACAGCATGTCCGGCCGCAAGCGCGCTAACAGCGGCTCAAAAATAGTCCATTCGCTACAGCGATAAGCGCCAATATTAGCGCCCAGAATGGCGTGGGTCGCGCATTCCACTAGTACGGCGCACTGCGCTTGGGGGTAGGCGGCGCGACCGGTGCGGCTGCCGGGACGTCCAAACGCAGCAACGTTCGCCGCTTCATCGGGAATCTCGAAATTACTGCCGTCAATGGCCACCAAGCGTAGCCCCGCGTAAAACGCGTGTGGTTGCGCATCCGGTTGCGCGAGCGCGACACAAGCCGTCTCATGGATCGATTTCAAGGGCGCATAGCCAATCTTGCTGCGCGCCGCACTGATGGATGATTTGGCCACCGACTCGACCGCTTGACTGCCCTGTAACCACGCCAGCCCTTGGGCGACCACCGAAAACACTTCTTCATAGGCGGCTTCGGGATACAAACTCAACGCCATGCAGTAGTAGCTTGTTACCAGCGCCGGCAAGCTCCGTGTGCGCTGACTGCCCACCCCATGTCGATCAAGCGCCTGAAACACCAGTTCAGGCGTATAGACCCGCGCCAACAAACTCGCGCTCAGATAATCACTCAATCGTGCGCCTGCGCCCAATACCGCTTTCGTCCGCGCCATGTTTCACTCCGCGATTCGGAGATCGCATTGTGACAGAAAAATCGTTAAACGAACAGTATT
>JAYTHT010000426.1:0-1048 GCA_043732365.1 Novosphingobium sp.
CGCAGATCGAATCCGCTGGTTCGGCAGTATCTTGG
Organism: Novosphingobium sp.; assembly: GCA_043732365.1. GTDB lineage: Bacteria > Pseudomonadota > Alphaproteobacteria > Sphingomonadales > Sphingomonadaceae > Novosphingobium. The sequence continues at coordinate 36 of JAYTHT010000426.1, forward strand.
GCGGCCATTCTGGCCGGCGCGACGATAGCGATCGCTACTTGGCTCGTGCTGTTTACGCTCGGCGCCGGGCTTGGCCTGGCGGGAACGTCCTCGTGGCAGGACATGCAACCCAGCGCCACAACGTTCCGCATCGCCGTGGGGGTCTGGCTGATCGTTACGCAATGGGTATCGTTTGCGCTTGGCGGCTATATCGCGGGACGCCTGCGCGTTCGTTGGGCCAGCCTGCACACCGATGAGGTGTTTTTCCGCGACACTGCGCACGGACTGCTGACCTGGGCGGTTTCGACCGTGATCGTCGCGGGTCTTGCGGCTATGGCAACAGCATTCGCGTCGCCCGAAACAATGCCAGCGCCCGATGTGTCGGCCAGCGTTGCCGAAGAATTACGCAAGGCCGCCGCTGCATCGGCTATTTTCACCGCCATTGCGATGCTGACCGGCGCATTTATAGCTTCGGTTTCGGCAGTGATCGGCGGTCGGTTGCGTGACCACCACCCCTGAAGTCGTAATTGACCCAAAATAAACGCGCACATCGGCAAATGCTGTTTGCGCGCGTTTTTATAAGTTGCGCGACGGGTAGCAATCGAGCGTAAGATTTCTACTTAGTTTTATCTTCGCAACAATCTGTATAAAAACGAAAAAATTCTGCCAAGTGGTCGGCATTTGAAATTGATGTGCGATTTATTTGGAACTTGTCCGCCGCGCAGGTGTTCTTCCGATAATCAGTTTGCTTGGGAGAACGCCAATGCGAGCCATTATAGTTTTGGGCTTGGTTTGGAGCATTGTCATTTGCGCGACACCAGGTCTGGCGGACCGGTATGTGGTCAATCCGCATCCAGCGGCGGGGCAGAGCAAAGCCAACCAGGACCACGCTGCTCAAGCGCGAGTTTTGCACGCTTCGGATGTCCACGTCGCTTGCCACCAGGCTGATTTTAATCGCGGCAAACTTGATGACACAGGCAATCGCGCAGAGGATGCATTGGTCATGTCCGCGCGATACGATCCTGTAACTGACA